>NZ_CP058278.1:903080-1204106 GCF_013389455.1 Flavobacterium inviolabile
TAATATTGATATTGTAAAAAGTACAATTGTCATGTTTCTTTCCGAGATGCTGCACAATACCATCAAGGAAGAAGAAAGAAACGGAAACCTTTTCTCCTTTCTGGAAACAGCCTTGCTATGGCTGGACAATCACGATGAGGTTGCTAACTTCCACCTGATGCTGTTGCTGGAAATGACCAAATTTTTAGGCTTTTATCCGGATACTTCGGATGACGGGCTGCCTTTTTTTGAAATGACAGAAGGCATGTTTGTGCCCTTTCACGGAATAAGCTGTCTTTCCGAACACGAAACCCGGCTTTTCAAAAAGCTCAAAGACCTGAAATTCGACAGCGATCAGAAGGTGTTTAACGGAATGGAAAGGCAAGTACTGCTTAGAATACTACTCGATTATTATACTTTTCATTTTGACGGTTTTAAAAAACCCCGGTCACTGGATGTGCTCAAAGAAGTTTTTTCCTAAAAAGGCTTTGCAAACTGCTATTTTCTAATTGTCTTAACTAAGAATTATTCAAAAATCCGTACTTTCGCGAATTGATTAGAAAAAACGACAAAATGAGTACGAAATTTACTGAATACAAAGGACTTGATTTGCCAACAGTAGCATCTGAGGTGCTTGATTTTTGGAAAGAGCAAAACATCTTTGAAAAGAGTATCACTTCGCGTGAAGGAAACCAGCCATTCGTGTTTTTTGAAGGACCACCTTCAGCAAACGGATTGCCGGGTATTCACCACGTGATGGCACGTTCCATTAAGGATATTTTTTGTCGTTATAAAACTCAAAAAGGATTCCAGGTAAAGCGTAAAGCAGGCTGGGATACTCACGGACTTCCGGTAGAGTTAGGAACGGAAAAAGAACTGGGAATCACGAAAGAAGATATCGGTACCAAGATTACCATTGCAGAATATAACGAAGCGTGTAAAAGAACCGTTATGCGTTATACAGACGTGTGGAATGACCTGACCGAAAAAATGGGCTACTGGGTAGATATGGAAGATCCGTATGTTACCTACAAATCCAAATATATGGAAAGCGTTTGGTGGCTGTTAAAGCAGATCTATGATAAAGAGCTGATGTACAAAGGCTATACCATCCAGCCGTACTCGCCAAAAGCAGGTACCGGACTGAGTTCCCATGAGGTTAACCAGCCGGGAAGTTACCGGGATATTACCGATACAACAATAGTAGCGCAGTTTAAAGCAAAAGAAGAAACGTTACCGGACTTTTTAAAAGGTTTCGGAACGATCCATTTCCTGGCATGGACGACTACGCCATGGACGTTACCGTCCAATACCGCTTTAACGGTAGGACCTAAAATCGATTATGTTTTAGTAAAAACCTTCAACCAGTACACGTTCGAGCCGGTAAATGTCATCCTGGCAAAACCGCTGTTGGCAAAACAGTTTGCAGGGAAATATTTCCTGGCAGAAAGTGATGCCGATTTTGAAAACTACAAACAGGAAGATAAAAAGATCCCGTATGCAGTACTGGCAGAAGCAAAAGGAGCAGATTTAGTAGGAACGCAGTACGAACAATTGTTAGCCTATACGTTACCGTATCAGCATCCGGAAAACGCTTTCCGCGTGATCCCGGGTGATTTTGTAACCACAGAAGACGGTACCGGTATTGTACATACGGCGCCTACATTTGGTGCGGATGATGCTAAAGTGGCAAAAGAAGCGGTGCCGGAAGTGCCGCCGATGTTAGTATTGGATGATGCCGGAAACCCGGTTCCACTGGTAGATTTACAAGGTAAATTTATCAAACAGATGGGAGCCGAGATGGGCGGTAAATATGTAAAGAATGAATATTATAACGATGGTGAAGCTCCGGAACGTTCCGTTGATGTAGAGATCGCTATCATGCTGAAAGAAGCGAATAAAGCTTTTAAAGTGGAAAAATATGTCCATAGTTACCCGCATTGCTGGAGAACGGACAAACCTATTTTATACTATCCGTTGGATTCCTGGTTTATCAAGGTAACCGAAATCAAGGATAGAATGTTTGACCTTAACGAAACGATCAACTGGAAGCCGAAAGCAACCGGAGAAGGACGTTTTGGAAACTGGTTGAAAAATGCAAACGACTGGAACTTATCCCGTTCCCGATATTGGGGAATTCCGTTGCCTATCTGGAGAACGGAAGACAAATCGGAAGAACTGATAATCGGTTCGGTAGCAGAATTATATGCGGAAATTGAAAAAGCAATAGCTGCGGGATTACAAACGGAAAACCCGTTTAAAGGATTTGAAATCGGTAACATGAGTGAAGAGAACTACGATTTGGTAGACCTTCATAAAAATATCGTGGATACAATTACGCTGGTTTCACCAGGCGGAAAACCGATGCAGCGGGAAAGCGATCTTATCGACGTATGGTTCGATAGTGGTTCGATGCCGTATGCACAATGGCATTACCCGTTTGAAAACAAAGAACTGGTGGATAACAATATTGCTTTCCCGGCAGATTTTATTGCTGAGGGAGTAGACCAGACCAGAGGATGGTTTTATACCTTGCATGCCATCGCTACGCTGGTATTTGATAAAGTAGCCTATAAAAACGTAGTTTCTAACGGACTGGTATTGGATAAAAACGGACAGAAAATGTCCAAACGTTTAGGAAATGCCGTTGACCCGTTTGAAACCTTAAAAGAATATGGTCCGGATGCTACGCGTTGGTACATGATCTCGAATGCGAATCCTTGGGATAACCTGAAATTTGATATTGAAGGGGTGGCAGAAGTGCGACGTAAATTCTTCGGAACCCTTTATAATACCTATTCTTTCTTCTCTTTGTATGCGAACATTGACGGTTTCCAATATCAGGAAGCGGAAGTGCCGCTGGAAGAAAGACCGGAAATTGACCGTTGGATCCTGTCGGAGCTGAATACATTGGTAAAGAATGTGGATGAGTTTTATGCAGACTATGAGCCTACAAAAGCGGCGCGGGCAATATCCGATTTCGTTCAGGAAAATCTGAGTAACTGGTATGTGCGTTTGTGCAGAAGACGTTTCTGGAAAGGAGAATATGCCCAGGATAAAATCGCGGCCTACCAAACCTTATACAGCTGTTTGTTAACCGTTTCGAAGCTGGGTGCGCCAATTGCTCCTTTCTTTATGGATAAACTTTACAGAGACTTAACGCAGGCAACACAGTCGGAACAATATGATAGTGTACATTTGGCCGAGTTTCCGCAATACGTTGAAAACTTTGTTAATAAATCGTTAGAAAGCAAAATGCAGAAAGCACAAACGATTTCTTCACTGGTTTTATCCCTGCGTAAAAAGGAAATGATCAAAGTGCGTCAGCCATTGCAAAAGGTAATGATTCCGGTACTTGACGAAGAACAACGTTCTGAAATTGAGGCGGTTTCCGACCTGATTAAAGCGGAAGTAAACG
Organism: Flavobacterium inviolabile; assembly: GCF_013389455.1. NCBI lineage: Bacteria > Pseudomonadati > Bacteroidota > Flavobacteriia > Flavobacteriales > Flavobacteriaceae > Flavobacterium > Flavobacterium inviolabile. The sequence continues at coordinate 906,478 of NZ_CP058278.1, forward strand.
TTAAGGAGATTGAGCTTTTAGACGATGCTTCAGGGGTATTGGTAAAACAAATCAAGCCTAATTTTAAAGTTTTAGGACCGCGCTTTGGTAAAGATATGGGATTGATTTCCAGTGAGATACAAAAATTCACTCAGGAGCAGATCAGTCAATTGGAGAAAGAAGGCAGCCTGGCGCTTGTTATCTCAGAAAAAAGTGTTAATTTAACAACTGAAGATGTAGAGATTTCTTCACAGGATATTGAGGGTTGGTTGGTAGCAAATTCCGGAGGGATTACAGTGGCATTAGATATTACCATATCTGATGAGTTAAGGAAAGAGGGAATCGCCAGAGAGTTAGTTAACCGTATCCAGAATATCAGAAAAGATTCGGGATTTGAAGTAACGGATAAAATTAAAGTTCATCTGCAAAAAAATGTGCAATTAGAAAATGCAATCTTGAGCAATGAGTCCTATATAAAGTCAGAAACGTTAACCGAAGCCTTAATTTTTGAAGAAAACATCAACAATGGTATAGAAATTGAGTTTGATGACATTAAAACAAGAGTATTAATTTCAAAATAAAAGAAATTATGGTGGATGAAAAAATAAGATATTCCGACGCTGATTTAGCTGAGTTCAAAGAATTAATCTTGAAAAAGATGGAAAAAGCAAAAGCGGATTTGGATTTGATTAAAAGCGCCTACATGAATGACCTTAATAATGGTACAGACGATACGTCACCAACCTTTAAAGCATTTGAAGAAGGTAGCGAAACCATGTCTAAAGAAGCGAATTCACAACTGGCTATCCGTCAGGAAAAATTTATCAGAGATTTGAAAAATGCGTTAATCCGTATTGAAAATAAAACGTATGGTATCTGTAAGGTAACCGGAAAATTAATAAACAAGGAAAGATTAAAATTAGTTCCGCATGCTACAATGAGTATTGAAGCGAAGAATTTACAACGTTAATCTTTTCAAAATCTTTTAAAACGCTCCGTATGGAGCGTTTTTTATATCAATAATTCTCTTATTTTTGTGCTCAAATTATAAAAAATGTCCTTAAGAAAATCCTATTTATTAGTCATATTGGTTTTGATCATTGATCAGCTGTCTAAAATCTATATCAAAACAAACTTTGTATTGAATGATGAGGTTTATGTTTTTGAATGGTTTAGAATTCATTTTATTGAAAATGAAGGTATGGCCTGGGGAGCTGAAATTCCGGGAACTTATGGGAAATTATTTCTGACACTTTTTAGAATTGTAGCAGTTTGCGGTATCGGATACTGGTTGTATGATTCTGTGAAAAAGAACAGTTCGAATTACCTGATTGTAGCGGTGGCTTTAATATTAGCCGGAGCTTTCGGGAATATTATTGACTCTGTTTTTTACGGCGTTATCTTTAACGACAGCTTCCATGAACCGGCATCATTATTTGCTTCCAACCCTTACGGAACGTGGTTTCACGGAAAAGTAGTAGACATGCTGTATTTCCCTATCTGGGAAGGTAACCTGCCCAAATGGCTGCCATTGTGGGGCGGTAAGCATTTCACATTCTTCAATGCTATTTTTAATGTAGCCGATATGGCAATATCGGTGGGAGTAGGGATTCTGATCGTATTTAATAAAAAAGCTTTCGGAAAATAGAAAAAAAGTAAGAATTTTATGTTTTATTAGGAGGATTTTTTATTTTTGGCACCTTAATTTTAAAATGAATTATTGTGAAAAAAATAATACTGTTTTCATTGTTTCTCTTAATCTTTATTGGGTGTAGTTCCGATTCTTCTGTAGGAAACCCGGGAAATCCTGAGCCAACGCCTGCTGTACCGCCTGTACTGGTTACATTGGCAACTACATTTCCCAGCGGAAATATTCAGTTTAATGCTACAGTGCAGTCATTAGGTGATGGTTACCACGAAAGAGGATTCTGTTGGGGGTATAATACTAATCCAACCAAGGATTTAACAAACTACATTGCAGCTGATGGATCCGGAACCGGAAATTTCTTTAAAATTACGCCATATACGGATATACTGGATCTTGGCGGACGGGTCTATAATGTGAGAGCCTATGCTGTTACCGGAACCGGAATAGTTTACGGAAATAATCTTACAATGACTACACCACTCAAATATTCGTTGGCGACAACAGCTGTAAAGGAAATATATACTAACAGAGCTTCTTTTAACGGGAATGTCATTTCGAATGATTCGCATTATGGTAATGTGGCCGAAAAAGGCTTTTGTTACAGTACTTCGCCAAATCCAAGTTTGACAAACGGGACAAGTGTAAATATGACGGGTATGGTGACAGATCCTAATGCTTTGGGTGATTATTCGAGAGTAGTACAGGGATTGATCATGAATACGGTGTACTATGTGAGAAGTTATGGCAAAGATTATAATGGGGAAGTTTTCTATGGAAATGAAGTAAGTTTTAAAACGGCAGGTCAGATAGGTGCTTCAGGAGGTTATGTGTTTTATGATAAAGGAGAAACAACTAATGGATGGCGTTACCTGGAGGCGGCTCCGAATGATCTGACTTATAATGGTTCCAATGTTATGACCTGGGGATGTTATGGATCAATAATAGGCCAGACACAGGCAATTGTGGGTTCCGGATTAGAGAATACGCTAAGAATCCTGTCGGTATGTACTAATAACGGTACGGCAGCAAAGGTTTGTGATGCCTATTCGGTAAACGGACTTAATGATTGGTTTTTACCATCTATTGAAGAATTAAAAATCTTTTATTTAAGTTCTGTCGGGGCATATACGATTCCAACGGCTTCACCAAGGGAATATTGGTCGTCTACGGAAAAAAATATGGATCAGGCGCAATCGTACGACACGCAATATTCCAGTATAAATGAGTGGGAATATAAAAGCTACGGAAAAAAAGTAAGAGCAATCCGCAGGTATTAACGGGTTTGCAGATAATATAAAAAAGGGTGATCTTTAATCACCCTTTTTTTATTGAGTATGTCTGATGAGGCGTAACGATATAATCCAGTTGCACATCCTGCGGAATGGTGTCAGGAATGATTGCTTCGGCCTCAAAAAAGGAAAGCCCTACTTTGATGATGTCTGTCCTGCATTCGGCTAGGAAAGTGTCGTAAAAGCCCTTTCCGTAGCCTACGCGGTGCCCGTTTGTGTCAAATGCCAAAAGCGGTACAAAAACCACATCTATTTTGGAAGAAGGCACTTCGATCCCGTCAACCGGTTCCGGAATATTGTACTCGTTTTTCCTGATCCGGGTATTGTCGGTTAGCAGGAAATGCGTCATTTTGCGGGTTTCAAAATCCGATTTCGAAATAATGATGTCTTTGTCTTTTCCGGCCAGTATCTGCAGGATAAATTCGGTGTCAACTTCTTTGTGCTCGGTTATCGGCAGGAATAAATGATAATAAGTTTTATCCCAGATGTCCAGTTGCAGCAGCCTGTTGGCAATAGCCAGGCTTTGCTCTTCCACTTCATCCGGCGAAAGCTGCCGGCGTAATTCCTTATATTTTTTTCGAAGCGCTTTTTTATTCATTGCTGAGGGAAGTTGAAATATGATAAATGGCATCTCCCTGGTACACTATGGGAGCATCGTTTACATTGATGATATAGCCCGAATTGGGTGCTTTGAGCCTGTGCTCGATCTTGCCGTACGGATCGGAAATGGTTGCCAGTAAATCACCGCGTTCCACATAACGGCCCACTTTGGTATGACCGTGAAACATTCCGGAATATTTGGCGCGGATCCAGCTGGATTTATTAATGTAAATGCTCTTGTCTTCGGGTATATGCGTTTTCTTTCGTCCGTTCAGCATGTCAAAATGATGTAAAATCCTTTTGGCACCTTCAACGCCCTGTAAAGTAATTTCGTCATTAAAATCATTTGACTTTCCGCCTTCAAACAGTAACATCTTGACCCCTAATTTATGACAGGAATTGCGGAAAGAACCACTGATGTTTTTGGAATACAGCGTGAAAGGAGCATGAAACACATCGGCTAGGTCTTTTAACTCCTTGTTATCCGGAATGATCCGGATCTGTGCGGTATTAAAACGACTGGCGCCGCCGGCATGAAAATCAATGGCATAATCCACATGCGGGATGATCTCCTTTAGCAGGTAATAGGCAAAACGGCTGGCAAGCGAACCCATTTTACTGCCCGGAAATACGCGGTTCAGATCCCGTCCGTCCGGAAACTCCCGGGTTTTGTTCACAAATCCGAAAACATTGATAATCGGAATACAGATAACCGTGCCGCTTTTCGGTTTGTTGATTTTCTGTATAATCAACTGCCGGACAATTTCTGTTCCGTTAATTTCATCGCCATGAAGGCCGGCTGTGAATAAAACGGTTGGACCGGGAACTTTGGAACGTTCAACGATAATCGGGATTTTTAATTTTGTCATCGTGTGAAGCTTGGCAATTTCCATATTGATGGTCTTGCTTTCACCCGGTAAAACAGTCTCTTTTAGGATGGTAATATCCTTATGCTGGTAATTCATAATTGTAATCAAAAGATAAAAATATACAATTATAGCATACCGGCGCTAAGTTGTGGGTTGTTTTTCGCTTTTCAGAAATGTTATTCGTAATTTTGAATTAAATTCCGATAAAACAGAACCGCATCAATGAGTATTCCTTCTTTAGAACTTCAAATACAAACATTACCCGATAGTCCCGGGGTATATCAATATTATGATAAAGACGGAAAAATATTATATGTCGGGAAGGCTAAAAACTTAAAGAAAAGGGTTTCTTCTTATTTTAATAAAATCCACGATACGGCAAAAACCAATGTACTGGTTAAAAAAATTGTATCGATCAAGCACATCGTTGTGCCTACGGAAACCGATGCGCTTTTATTGGAAAACAACCTGATTAAAAAATTACAGCCGCGGTATAACGTCCTGCTAAAAGACGATAAAACCTATCCCTGGATCTGTATCAAGAAAGAACCTTTTTCGAGAATATTTCCAACCCGTAATATGGTAAAGGACGGCTCGGAATATTTCGGTCCCTATACCAGTTTTAAAACGGTACATACGCTTCTGGAGCTAATCAAGGAATTATACCCGCTGCGAACCTGTAATTACGACCTGAGTAAAGCTAATATTGACAGCGGAAAATTTAAAGTCTGCCTGGAATACCATATCGGTAACTGTAAAGGACCCTGTGAAGGATATGAAACGCTGGAAAATTATCAGAAACATGTCAATGCCATTCGCGAAATTCTAAAAGGGAACTTTAAAGAAAGCTTAAAAGACTTTAAAAAACACATGACCGAACTGGCAATGGACATGCGGTTTGAAGAAGCTCAAAAAATAAAAGAGAAAATCGAAGTGCTGGAAAATTACCAGTCCAGATCGACGATCTTAAATCCGAAAATATCCAATATCGATGTCTTCTCCATCGTTTCCGATGAAAGTATGGCCTATATTAACTTTCTTCAGATTTCGCACGGGGCGATTGTCCGTTCGCACACGATGGAGCTGAAAAAGAAACTGGAAGAAACCGACCAGGAACTGCTGGAACTCGCTGTTGTGGAACTTCGCGAGCGTTTTCACCTCAATTCAAAGGAAATAATAGTGCCTTTTGAAATAGATATGGGTGAGGCCATCCGGGTAACGGTACCGAAACTGGGCGATAAAAAACAGATTCTGGACCTGTCGGAACGCAACGCGAAATACTATCGTCTGGATCAGCTGAAACAAATTAAAATTGTAGATCCGGACCGCCATACCAACAGGATTATGGCGCAGATGCAAAAAGACCTGCGTTTGCCGGTGGAACCACGGCATATAGAATGTTTTGATAACTCCAATATCCAGGGAACGAATCCCGTTGCCGCCTGTGTGGTGTTTAAAGACGGAAAACCAAGTAAAAAAGATTACCGCCACTTCAATATCAAAACAGTGGAAGGACCCAATGACTTTGCTTCAATGGAAGAGGTGGTATACAGGCGGTATAAGCGCCTTTTGGGCGAAAATGAACCGTTGCCGCAGCTAATCATCATCGATGGTGGTAAAGGACAGCTGTCGTCGGCGTTAAAAAGCCTGGACGATTTGGGACTGAGAGGTAAAATTGCAATTATCGGCATAGCCAAAAGACTGGAAGAGATTTATTATCCGGGTGATTCGGTGCCTTTGTACCTGGATAAAAAGTCGGAAACATTAAAAACGATACAACATCTTAGAAATGAGGCGCATCGTTTCGGAATCACTTTTCACAGGGATAAAAGAAGTAAGAGTGCGCTGCAGACTTCGGTGGAAACCATTCCCGGAATTGGCGAGAAAACGATGATTGCGTTACTAAAACATTTTAAATCTGTTAAAAGATTGACTTTGGCAACGGAAAAAGAAATTTCTGACGTTGTGGGGCTTTCAAAAGCCAAAAAAATTACCGAATTTTACAAGGCAACCAATGCTACTAAGTAACATGAAAAATATATTACTGCTATTTTTAAGCTTTTGTTTAGTACAATCGGTGTTCTCACAGGAAAAAAGACCTAAAGTAGGGGTTGTTTTGAGTGGTGGCGGAGCAAAAGGCCTGGCACATATTGGTGTGTTGAAAGTGTTGGAAGAAGCCGGTGTTCAGGTTGACTATATCGGCGGAACCAGTATGGGCGCCATCATCGGCGGACTGTATGCTTCCGGATATTCCGCCCGGCAATTGGATTCCATTTTTCGCGAAGTCGATTCCGACGCGTTGTTACAGGATTATATTCCCCGTTCCTCAAAGAGTTTTTTTGAAAAACGAAACGATGAAGTGTATGCTTTGGCCTTGCCCTTTAATAATTTCAAAGTAGGCGTACCAACAGCCCTTTCAAAAGGATTGTATAACTATAACCTCTTAACGCGGTTAACGAACCATGTGCGCCATATCCGCGACTTTAACGAACTGCCGATACCGTTTGTCTGTATCGCCACCGATATTGAAACCGGAGAAAAAATTGTGTTGCGAAAAGGCGTATTGCCGCAGGCTATTCTGGCAAGCGGTGCTTTTCCGTCGTTGTATTCTCCTGTGGAAATAGACGGAAGAATACTCGTAGACGGTGGTGTTGTGGATAATTACCCCGTTGAAGAACTGAAAAAAATGGGTGCCGATGTGATCATCGGAGTTGACGTTCAGGATGGTCTAAAAGACAGGACAACAATAGGCGGTGCCACCGGAGTGCTTTTGCAGATCACCAATTTTTCGATGATTGAAAAAATGGAAGCCAAAAAAAAGGCTACCGATATTTATATCAAGCCTAATATTCACGGGTATTCTGTAATTTCTTTCGATCAGGGAGGTGAGATTATCAAAAAAGGTGAAGAAGCGGCTTTTACCGTTTATGAAGATCTGGTTAAATTGGGCGCCATCGCCAGTAAGTCAAGGCTTTTTGAACCAAGACGATTAACAGATACCTTAAAAGTTGCCGATATACATGTAAAAGGACTGGAAGGCTATACCCGAGCCTATGTTTTAGGGAAGCTGCGCTTTCATCCCAATTCAAAAATAACTTATGCCGCATTAGACAAAGGCATCAATACCCTGAATGCTACACAAAACTTTAGTACAATTTCCTATTCTTTTGATGAAGCCGAAAAAGGAGATAACCTGATCCTGACGCTTAAAGAAAATCCGATAAACCGCTATCTGAAATTCGGTCTGCACTATGATGAACTGTTTAAAAGTGCCTTATTGCTGAATGCGACCCAGAAAAAATTCATACTTAAAAATGATGTTATTGCCCTGGATGTTATTTTAGGAGATAATTTCAGGTATAATCTGAATTACTACATAGACAACGGTTTTTACTGGAGTTTCGGAGTGAACTCAAGATACTACAGGTTCAATAAAAATGTGGCCACCGATTTTAGCGACGGTCAGCTGCTTCGGGATCTGGGACTGAAATCGATTAATGTTGATTTTTCTGATTTTACCAATCAGATGTATTTTCAGACCGTTTTTGCGCAGAAGTTTCTGATCGGCGCCGGACTGGAGCACAAACATTTAAAGATCAGATCGTCCACGCTGGAAAATAACTCGCCGATTTTAACAAGTGATAACTATTTTTCCGCTTTTGGAAATTTAAAATACGACTCCTTCGATCAGAAGTACTTTCCGAAAAGAGGATGGTATTTCTTTGGCGATTTCAGAACGATTTTATACTCGGATAAAGGCGAAGACCATTTGAGCCAGTTTTCAATTGCCAAAGCCGATGCCGGAATCGTAAAGACATTCTTTAAAAAGCTTTCGCTGAAATTGCAATCGGAAGCCGGATTTACCATCGGTAACCGTTCCGTTCCGTATTTTGACTTTGTTCTGGGTGGTTACGGATATACGACCATCAATAATTTCAGGCATTTTTTAGGTTACGACTTCCTGAGTATTGCCGGGGATAGCTATATAAAAGGAAGCGGTACGCTCGATTATGAGTTTTATAAAAAGCACCATATTAACTTTACGGCCAACTATGCTAATGTGGGAACAAGGATTTTTCGTACAACTGACTGGTTTTTAAAGGCACAGTACTCCGGATATGCTTTGGGATACGGATTTGAAACCTTAATTGGTCCGATTGAGATAAAACACAGCTGGTCACCGGAAACGAAAGAAAATTACACTTGGTTTAGTGTAGGATTTTGGTTCTAAAATTGCAGGAAACGTTTAAAAAGCGACATTTTTTATATTAAATGGTATTTTATATGTGAATGTTTTTAAAAAATTCTATTTTTGAAAACTAAAAAAAACCAAAAAACTTATAATATGTCAATTTGGAAACGAAAACCTTTAGGACAATTGCTTGAAGAAGCATCCGAGTCTGAGAAGGGATTAAAGAAAACATTAACAGCCCCCGGATTAACTGCATTAGGAGTTGGGGCTATTATCGGAGCAGGACTTTTCTCTATTACAGGATTGGCAGCCGCTACAAATGCCGGTCCGGCCATTACAATTTCCTTTGTGGTAGCCGCTATAGGCTGTCTTTTTGCAGGATTGTGTTATGCGGAATTTTCATCGATGATTCCGGTTGCCGGTAGTGCCTATACGTATTCCTTTGCAACTATGGGTGAGTTTATCGCCTGGATTATCGGATGGGATTTAGTGTTGGAATATGCCGTTGGAGCAGCCACCGTTTCCATTAGCTGGTCGCGTTACCTCATTAAGTTTCTCGACGGTTATGGCATTCACCTCAGTGAGTCGTTAACACATTCCCCTTTTGAAGGCGGAATCATCAATATCCCGGCGGTTTTAATCGTAATGGTAATGTCTTTGGTTTTAATGAGAGGGACAAAAGAGTCTGCTTTGGTTAACGGAATCATTGTTTTACTAAAAGTGACCGTTGTTTTAGTGTTTATCGCATTAGGATGGCAGTATATCCGTCCGGAAAACTATACACCATACATTCCGACTAACACAGGGACATTCGGTGAATTTGGTTTTACAGGAATTATCCGTGCAGCAGCAATTGTATTCTTTGCCTATATTGGTTTTGATGCTGTTTCAACAGCCGCACAGGAAGCTAAAAACCCAAAAAGAGATATGCCAATCGGGATTTTATTATCCTTAACGATTTGTACCGTATTATATATTTTGTTTGCTCACGTAATGACGGGAGTGGTAAATTATTCCGCTTTTGCAGGTGCGGACGGTATTGCTCCGGTAGCAATTGCCATTGACCACATGGGAACAGCAGATGCTTCCGGAATGATTACTCCGGCTTTCCCATGGTTGAACAAAGCGATTATTTTAGCTATTCTTGCCGGATATGCTTCGGTAATTTTAGTAATGTTAATGGGGCAAAGCCGTGTTTTCTTCTCAATGAGTAAAGACGGATTAATGCCAAAAGTGTTTTCGGAAGTACATCCGAAATACAGAACACCTGCAAAAAACAACCTGTTATTCATGTTAATCGTGAGTTTGTTTGCAGCATTCGTACCGGCTAGAGTTGTTGGGGAAATGACGAGTATCGGTACCTTATTTGCCTTTATCCTGGTTTGTCTGGGTGTATTGGTAATGCGTAAAAAAATGCCGGATGCACCAAGAGCATTTAAAACACCATTAGTGCCGTTAGTACCGATATTGGGAATTTTTGTATGCTTGTTCATGATGGTATTCTTACCATTGGATACCTGGATTCGTTTGATTGTATGGATGATGATTGGTTTTGACCTTTATCTTTTCTACGGAATGAAAAACAGTATTTTGAACAAGGGAACGTTTGATAAGAGCAGCTACAAAGTAGTAAGCCTGTCCGGAATAGGGATGGTTATCGCTTTGGTAATTGTGGCTTTTGTTCACCACTCGAACCCTGAAATTGACGATACCTTCCTTTTTTACTTCTCCCTGGTATTCTCAGTAATACATGCTGTGATATATGCATTGAGTTATAAAAAGAACAAATAAGAACGTTTTAGTTTAAAATTCCCAAAAAAATGTCAGTAATGCTTTTTTTGGGAATTTTTATTTTAAGGGATTGTGATTAATTCCGATATTTGTATGATTATGAGTTTACATTGGGAAGGCTTATTAGGACTGTTAAAATACCTCATTAAGAGAAATCCGGAATGAGTGTATTGGTTTATGCTAAAATATTTCAACAGCGCTGAGCGAAAATCAGGATGCTATAGTTTAAATTTTTTAAATTAAAAAAATATGCCATTTTATCATAAATTAGGACAAATTCCACCAAAAAGACATACGATTTTCCGTAAACCAAACGGAGACTTATACTACGAGCAGCTTTTTGGAACTGTTGGATTTGACGGTATGTCAACCAATATGTATCACGAACATCGTCCGACACAAGTAAAAGAAATCCGCAAGCAATACAATGTTGCTCCTAAGATTGCAAAAGATAACAACATCCAGTCTTACCGGCTGAGAGGATTTCAGGTTCAGCCTGAAAATGATTATCTGGAAAGCAGAAAGGCCGTTTTAACGAATAGTGACTGTACTATTATACTTGCTGCTCCAAAAGAATCGACTCGTGATTATTTCTATAAGAATACAGATGCGGATGAAATGATTTTTATCCACAGAGGTACCGGGAAATTAAGAACGATGCTGGGGAATCTTGATTTTAAATATGGTGATTACCTGATTGTTCCGCGGGGGATGATTTATAAAATCGATTTCGATACAGACGATAACCGTTTGTTCATTGTAGAGTCAAGAAGACCTATCTATACTCCAAAAAGATACCGCAACTGGTTTGGCCAGCTTTTAGAACATTCTCCTTTTTGTGAAAGAGACATCCGTCGTCCGGAAGAACTGGAAACGTATAATGAAAAAGGCGACTTTGTAATCAAAGTAAAAAAGAAAGACGAGATTTTTGAAATGGTATATGCTACGCATCCTTTTGATGTAGTGGGATATGACGGATTCAACTATCCGTATGCTTTGTCTATTCATGATTTCGAACCGATTACAGGAAGAATTCACCAGCCGCCACCGGTACACCAGACTTTTGAAACGGATGCTTTCGTGGTTTGCTCTTTTGTACCCCGATTATATGATTATCACCCGGATGCAATACCGGCTCCTTACAATCACAGTAACATTGACAGTGATGAAGTACTGTATTATGTGGATGGTGACTTTATGAGCCGAAACGATATTGAGGCTGGGCATATTTCATTACACCCGGCAGGAATCCCGCATGGACCGCACCCCGGAGCTGTTGAAAGAAGCATCGGTAAAACCGAAACGCAGGAATTGGCCGTAATGGTCGATACTTTCAAGCCGTTAATGGTTACCGAAGAAGCAATGAAAATTGCAGACGATAAGTACTACCAATCTTGGTTAGAGCACTAATTCTTAGAAATAAAAAACAAACAACAAACATTTGAGCTATTCGTTAATTAATTAAGGAATAGCCGCTTAAAATATTATTACAATGAGTAAAGAAGTAAAATCAGTAGAATACGGATTAGAAAAAATATTTGAGGGCGCTCAGGATTTTCTGCCGCTTTTAGGAACGGATTATGTAGAATTCTATGTAGGGAACGCAAAACAGGCAGCACACTATTACAAAACAGCATTCGGATACCAGTCATTGGCTTATGCAGGATTGGAAACCGGTGTTAGAGACCGGGCTTCTTATGTTTTGAAACAGGACAAAATCAGATTGGTGCTGACAACGCCTTTAAATGCCGATTCGCCAATTAACGACCATATCGTTAAACACGGTGACGGAGTGAAAATTGTGGCACTTTGGGTTGAGGATGCAACAAAATCGTTCGAAGAAACTACAAAACGCGGTGCGCGTCCGTTTATGGAGCCAACAGTTGAAAAAGACGAGTTTGGTGAAGTAGTTCGTTCCGGAATCTATACTTATGGTGAAACGGTTCACATTTTTGTGGAACGTAAAAACTACAACGGTGTATTCTTACCGGGTTACAGAGCCTGGGAATCAGACTACAATCCGGAGTCGGTTGGATTAAAATACATCGATCACATGGTAGGAAATGTGGGATGGAATGAAATGAATACCTGGGTAAAATGGTATGAAGATGTGATGGGATTCGTAAACTTCCTTTCTTTCGATGACAAACAGATCCATACGGAATACTCCGCTTTGATGAGTAAAGTGATGTCTAACGGTAACGGACGTATTAAATTCCCGATCAACGAACCGGCTGAAGGTAAAAAACGTTCACAGATTGAAGAATATTTGGATTTTTATAACGGACCGGGTGTACAGCACATCGCTATTGCTACTGACGATATCATTTCGACAGTTTCCCAATTGAAAGCAAGAGGTGTTGAATTTTTATCGGCTCCGCCAAAATCATATTATGATGCTATTCCGGCAAGATTGGGTGAGCACATGGAAATGATGAAAGAAGATATTGCAGAACTGGAGAAGTTAGCCATCATGGTTGACGCGGATGAAGAAGGATATTTATTGCAGATCTTTACGAAGCCTGTTGAAGACAGACCAACGCTGTTTTATGAAATAATTCAGCGAATGGGAGCCAGAGGATTCGGTGCCGGTAACTTCAAAGCATTGTTCGAATCTATCGAAAGAGAGCAGGAATTAAGAGGAACTTTGTAAAAAAGGACTTTTAACTGAGAATATTTCAAAAACAATGCTTCAAAAAGGCTGTTTTTTGCTAATATTGTGTTAAAGTTAAAAATTGATTTGTAAATCAACAAAAACTGTATACCTTTGCACTCGCAAAAATGAGGCGTCATAATCCTCAGATTTGTGAAATAAATTTTCATAATTTATAGTTTTTTGGTTGGTTAATAGCATAAAAACTCAGTCATTCTTTTGGCTGAGTTTTTTTGTTTCTTATTTTTGGAACAGAAATTGTAACTTGTTATTTCGAATGTTAAAAAATGAGCCTCATGAAAAAAACGGTAATATTATTTTTCCTCCTGATAACGGCAGTTACTTTTGCTCAAAAAGACAGTGCTTACGCCGCCGGTGAATGGTTTAAGTTTAGGATTCATTACGGGATCGTAAATGCAGGTTATGCCACCATGGAAGTTCAGGAAGCAGTAAGAAATAATAAAAAAGTTTTCCATATTCTGGGAAATGGCTACACTACAGGAATGACAAAATTCTTCTTCAAGGTTGAAGACGATTATCAAAGTTATATAGACAAAGAAACCGGGAGACCGTACCAGTTTATTCGGAAAATAGACGAAGGCGGCTATAAGAAAAACCAGGAAGGCTTTTTTAATCAAACAAAAAAAACAGTTTTTGTTAAAGATTATGAAAAGAACACTGAAAAAACATTTTCAGTGCCGGAAAACGTGCAAGATATTGTATCTTCATTCTATTATTTGAGAAATCATCCCAAGATAGACAAGTTAAAAGAAGGCGAAGCCATCGTGATCGACATGTTTTTTGATGATGAAACATTTAAATTTAAGCTAAAATTTATCGGTAGAGAAGATATAAAAACTAAATTTGGGACCATTTCCACGATGGTATTCCGACCTTATGTTCAAGCTGGACGCGTTTTTAAAGAGCAGGAGAGTTTAACAGTTTGGATATCAGACGATGACAATCGTTTGCCGATCAGAGTGAAGGCGAGCTTGGCAGTGGGTTCACTGAAAGCGGATTTGGATGGATTCAAAGGACTTAAAAATTCTTTCAAAATTAAAGTTAACCAATAATGAAAATTACCCCGGAGATTCAAAATAAAATTGATGAAATAGATGCGAAATATCAGGCTATAAACCAAAAGACCGAAACCCATTTGGAAGGGATGCTTTGGTCTAAGCCGATAACGTATTGGGATTATATACAAACAGACCCGCTTTTGAGTCTGCAGGTTCAAAGAACCACGCTGCCTGATGAGATGGTTTTTATCATGTACCACCAGGTAAACGAATTGCTTTTCAAAATGATCCTATGGGAAATCAACCAGGTATCCCACTGCGAAAAGCTTACTACCTCGCTGTTTACAGACAAACTGATGCGCATTAGCCGTTATTTTGATATGTTAACCACTTCTTTTGATATCATGAAAGAAGGTATGGCAGTCGAACAATATTTAAAATTCAGAAACACCCTGACGCCGGCCAGCGGTTTTCAGAGTGCACAATACCGTTTGATAGAATTTGCTTCAACAGATCTGATAAACCTTATCGATCACCGTTTCAGAGCAACAATAGACCGAAACACGCCATACGAGCATGCTTTTGAGCATTTGTACTGGCAGGCTGCCGGAAAAGACTATAAAACAGGTGAAAAGTCCTATCTGATCAAAGAGTTTGAAAAGAAATACAAAAAGAGTTTCCTGGAACATATGGAGGAATTCAACACCATTAACCTTTGGAAAAAATTCAAACAGCTGCCGGAAAAAGACCAGCAAAACGAAGAACTGATACAGGCAATGCGCCATTATGACAAAACCGTAAACATTACCTGGGTAATGGGTCACTATAATGCCGCTGTTAAATATATTGAGAGTGTGCCGGGAACGCAGGAAGCTACCGGAGGAAGTGATTGGAAAAAATATATGTTGCCAAAATATCAAAGAAGGATATTTTTCCCGGAACTTTGGTCGGATATAGAATTGGAAAAATGGGGAGAATAAAAGAATAACCACAAAACCTACAAGAATTGAAGTATATTGCCATCATATTATTATTAACAACATTATTCGCCTGTAATAAAAAAGAGGAAAAGCAAGTTAAAGAAACAAAAGTAAAAAAAGAGAAAATCCTGGTAGAATACGGTTTTACTCTTAATGATTTTAAAGTCGTAAACGATACGATAAAATCAGGAGACAGTTTCGGAAAGATTTTGGGTGCCCAAAACTTTGACGCCGCAAAGATTCATGAAATTACAGAAAAAGTAAAAGACAGCTTTAATGTTCGCGATATTAGAATTGGGAAGCCATATACGCTACTGCAAAACAAAACGGCTCCGCATGATTTAAAGGTTTTTATCTATCAGCCGGATAGAATGACCTATTATGTGGTGGATCTGCGGGATTCTATTGCTGTGCACAAAAAACAACGTCCGGTTACGATAAAACGAAGAACGATTGCTGCGGCAATTGACGGATCGGTGTCCGAAACCTTGAAAAGAGCTGGAGTGGACGCTTCACTGGCACCGCAGTTATCCCGGATTTATGCCTGGTCTATTGACTTCTTTAAAATTCAGAAAGGCGATAAATTTGCAGTGACCATTAACGAAAAATACATCAGCGATACCATTTATGCCGGAGTAGAAAGCATTGATGCTTCCTATTTTGAATACAAAGGAAAAAAAGTATATGCCTTTCCGTTTAAGCAGGACCCGAATTCAAAGCGGGTGGACTATTTTGATGAAGAAGGAAAAGTGCTGAAAAATATGTTTTTGAAAGCGCCTTTGAAATTCGTGAATATTACCTCGCGTTTTACCAAAAGCCGTTTTCATCCGGTGCAGTTAAAATGGAAAGCCCATAACGGAACGGATTATGCAGCACCTACCGGAACACCAATCATGACAACCGCTTCCGGAGTGGTGGAACGAACAGGATATACGGCAGGAAACGGTAACTTTGTAAAAGTGAAACACAACGGAACCTTTGCCACACAATATTTACACATGTCGAAAATTTTAGTACGACAGGGACAACGGGTACAGCAGGGAGATGTGATTGGAAGAGTAGGAAGTACCGGACTGGCAACCGGCCCGCACGTGTGCTACCGTTTCTGGAAAAACGGGATACAGGTAGATCCGTTACGTCAGAAACTACCCAATTCCGAGCCTATGAGCTCAAAATACAAAGCGCGGTATATGGAATATATCAAGCCACTTAAAAAAGAATTAGACAGCGTTTCAATAGCTAAGTTTGGAGAATAAATGTTAGAAAATACGAATCCGACCGGAACAGTTGCATGGCAAAAATTGCGCGAGCATTTTCAGGACATGCAATTTGTGAAAATGCAGGAACTTTTTGCGAACGATGCCCAAAGAACGGAGAAATTCCATATTCTATGGAACGATTTTCTATTGGATTATTCTAAAAACAGGATTGAAAAAAAAACGCTTGACCTTTTAACAGCCCTGGCGGAAGAAGCCGGGCTGAAAAATGCCATCGCTAAATATTTTTCAGGAGATAAGATCAACTTTACAGAAAACAGAGCAGTATTGCATACGGCTTTGCGGTCTGCCGAAAAAGAAATACTTGTTGACGGGCAAAATATTATACCGGAAATTCATGCGGTAAAAAACAAGATTCAGCTTTTCTCGGAGCAAATTATTAACGGTGAAAAGAAAGGATTTACCGGTAAGGCTTTTACCGATATTGTCAATATTGGCATTGGCGGTTCCGACTTAGGGCCGGACATGGTTGTAGAAGCTTTAAAATTCTATAAAAATCACCTTACGTTACACTTTGTTTCGAACATTGATGGCGATCATGTTGCCGAAAAAATAAAAAACCTGAATCCGGAAACTACACTATTTGTGATTGTTTCCAAAACATTCTCTACGCAGGAAACGCTTACCAATGCCGAAACCATAAAAGAATGGTTTTTAAATTATGGCCAGCCGGAAGCTATTGCAAGTCACTTTGTAGCAGTTTCGTCAAATCTTGACAAGGTAGCCGGATTTGGAATTGCGGCTGAGAATGTCTTTCCGATGTGGGACTGGGTAGGCGGCCGATTCTCGCTGTGGAGCGCCGTTGGCTTATCAATTAGTCTTGCTGTAGGATATCCAAATTTTGAAAAACTATTAAAAGGCGCCAATGAAATGGATCTGCATTTCAAAACGGCGGCTTTCGATCGCAATATTCCGGTTGTTTTAGGATTGCTGAGTATCTGGTACAATAACTTTTTTGAAGCAGAAACGGAAGCGATTATACCGTATTCCCATTACCTGCAAAAACTGGTGCCGTATCTGCAGCAGGCATTTATGGAAAGCAACGGAAAACAGATTAACAGAGAAGGCTATCCGGTGAACTATCAAACCGGAACAGTTGTCTGGGGCGAACCGGGCAGTAACTCCCAGCATGCTTTTTTCCAGTTAATTCATCAGGGAACAAAACTGATTCCTGCTGATTTTATCGGTTTTGTAAACTCGCTGCACGGCAATAAAGACCATCATGACAAATTGATGTCCAACTTTTTTGCACAAACGGAAGCACTTCTTAACGGTAAAACGGAAGAAACGGTGAAAAAGGAAAGTAATGTTCCGGAATTTCTGGTGCCTTTCAAAGCATTTGACGGTAACAGACCTACGAATACACTGTTAATTAATGCGCTGACTCCCGAATCTTTAGGAAGTCTGATAGCGATGTATGAACATAAAATATTTGTTCAGGGCGTGATCTGGAATATATTCAGTTACGACCAGTTTGGCGTTGAATACGGGAAGTCATTAGCCACTACAATACTGAAGGAAGTGACTGAAAATAAAATAGATAGTCATGATTCGTCTACAAAATTTCTCTTAAAGCATTATTTGAAATAGGTTTTTACTATTTTTTGGAGTAAAAAAATCAATAGTCTTTATTTTTAAGGTTAAATTAAAGTTAAAAAATGAATTATTCTCTTTTAGCGAGTGAATAATTGATAATACTTCAAAGTATTAACGTTTATTAACATTAATATAACTTTAGGAATCAATAAAACTTTGAACTTTGCGGAAAATTTAAAAACACAACTGCAACATGAGAACTCTGAAAAATTGGCTACTGCTTGCGCTAATAACGTTAGTGTCAACAGTTTCTTTTTCACAAACAAAAATTACAGGTACTATCATTGATGGAGAACTAAAAGGCACTTTACCGGGAGCCAGCGTTCTTATCAAGGGAACTACTGAAGGAACTACTTCTGATTTCGACGGGAAATTTACGTTAAGCACTACAGCAACAACCGGGGAAATCGTTATTTCTTTTATAGGATATGCAACAAAAACGGTTGCTTTTAAAGCGGAAGCCGGCAAAACAGTAAATCTTGGGAATATCGTAGTACAATCGGACTCCAATACTTTAGAAGATATCGTTGTTAAAGCGGGTGTTGCCGATATCGCAAAAGACAGAAAAACACCGGTTGCCGTTTCTACAATTAAGGCAGCTGAAATTCAGGAAAAATTAGGAAATAAAGAATTTCCGGAAATCTTAAACAGTACACCATCGGTTTATACTTCAAAACAAGGGGGTGGTTTTGGTGACTCAAAAATCAATATTCGTGGTTTCGACCAGCGCAATATTGCCGTTATGGTAAATGGTATGCCGGTTAACGACATGGAAAACAGTTCTGTTTATTGGTCAAACTGGGCGGGACTTTCCGATGTAACGTCTGCTATGCAGGTACAAAGAGGTTTAGGATCTTCTAAACTGGCGATTTCTTCTGTGGGAGGAACGATCAACGTATTGACAAAAACATCCGACTTAAAAGAAGGTGGTTCAGTGTCGTCAATGGTAGGAAACAATAATAATCTGAAATTACTGGCAACCTATTCTACCGGAAAAATGAAAAACGGTCTTTCTGCAGCAGTGCTATTCAGCAGAACAAGCGGTGACGGTTATGTAGATGCAACCAAATATGAAGGATACAATTATTTCATTGGTTTAGGCTATGAAATAAACGACAAACACGATATTCAGTTCACTTTTACAGGTGCACCGCAATGGCACGATCAACGTAGTAATGCCCCAACAATTGCAGAGTACCAGAAATATAGCAAAGACGGTGATCCTAACATTCGTTACAATGGTGACTGGGGTTATCTGAACGGGAAAGAATATTCATTCAGAACCAACTACTATCACAAACCGGTAGCGTCTATTAACTGGGATTGGAAAATCTCTGATAATATGAAATTATCCTCGGTATTCTACGGTTCATGGGGACGTGGAGGAGGATCTACAGTAACTGGAGGTATTAATAAATTCCGATACAATGTAAGCGAATTGAGAAATGCAGACGGATCAATCAATGTTGATAATATTTATGCATACAATTCCGGACAGACCGTTTATATTAATGGTATGCCTTATACCAGAACCATGATTAACGGACAATACCAAAATGATTCCAGTACACCGGGAGCAACCAATACCTCAAACGGTATTTCTAAAATATCCTCTGTTAACTCTCACAACTGGTACGGAAGTATCATTAAATTAAATACAAAATTCGACGAGAAATGGTCAATGGATTTTGGGGTTGATTTAAGAATGTACAAAGGAATGCACTACCAGGTATTGAATGATTTATTAGGAGGTGATGTATTCAACAACAGAACTTCAGATATCAACAATCCACAGAAATTATTCACAACAGTATACAATACAAGACCAAACGGAAATCCTTTTTCGGATACCAGCTACCAGCAGGCAATTAACTTCAACAATGATGGCGATGTAAACTGGTATGGTGCTTTTGCTCAGGTGGAGTATAATGTGGAAAACTTCTCTGCTTTTGTTCAGGGAGCGATTTCAAACCAGGGCTTTAAAAGAGTAGATTACTTCAAATATCTGTCATCAGATCCGTTATCGTCAACACCGTATGAAAACATATTGGGAGGAAACGTTAAAGCAGGTGCCAACTATAACATTAACGAGCAGCACAATGTGTTTGTAAATGCAGGTTATTACTCAAAACAACCATTCTTTAACGCGGTTTATCCGGGTAATGCGAGTCTTGTAAACCCGCTTTTAACAAACGAGAAAATTACAGGTTTTGAAGCAGGTTACGGTTTCCGTTCTTCAATCTTCAATGCAAACGTAAACGTGTATCATACAACCTGGAAAGACAGAAACCTGAGATCAACAGATTTCAGTACAAGTAACCCTGGTGGATATTATGATTTTACAGGACTTACAGAAGTTCACATGGGTGCTGAATTGGATTTCACCGTTAAAGCTACCGATAAATTAAAAGTGAATGGTATGTTCTCTTACGGAGACTGGTTCTATAAAGGAAACAGTGCCAGTAAAAACTACGATGTTAGCAATAACCAGGTAGGAGCAGACGGAATCGTATATCTGGATAAAGTAAAAGTAGGTGATGCTGCACAGATCACAGCGAGCTTAGGTGCTTCTTATGAAGTGGTAGAACGCTTAAAAGTGGATGCAAACTACAGATATGTAGATAAATTATATGCTGCTATCGATCCTACGGCTTTCTCTAAGGAAAACAATAAAGGATCTTTGGAATTGCCATCTTTCGGATTGGTAGACACAGGATTGTCTTATAAAATGTTAGTAGGCAAAGACAAAGCAAACTCGGTTAACTTCAGAGTAAATGTAGATAACTTATTTGACAAAATATACATCGCTGAATCAAGAACAAATATCCATGCTACGGATAATGTGAGTTCTGCTGCAGGTGCGCCTACATATCAGGCTGCCGGAAGAACCTATCAGGGTGTAGCAGATGCGAACCAGGTATTCTTCGGATTCGGAAGAACATGGAACGTATCTATTCGTTACGACTTTTAATTCGCAATCGTTCATAATGAAAAAAACCTCCCGGTCGCAAGATCGGGAGGTTTTTGATTTTATAAAAAGTATGAAACGCTTAAAATTGGTTTTCTTCCTCAAAAACGCCCTGTAAGGTCTCTAAAAAATGTTCGGCAGGCTGAGCGCCCTTAACGGCATATTTGTTGTTTAAAACGAAATAGGGAACCGAATTGATGCCGTATTCGTATGCCTGCTCCTGATCGGCTTTTACTTCCTCGGCAAATAAGCCGTTATCATAAACATTCTGGATATCGGAAGCCGACAGTCCAAAACGTGTTCCGATAGCAATCAGCTCCGGAATGGCATCGATATTTTTTCCTTCTGTAAAGTAAGCGCTGAATAGCGCGCCTTCAACCTCATTCTGAACCCCTTTCGTTTTGGCGAAAGCAGAAAGCTGATGTGCGCGGAAACTGTTGGCAGGAACGGCTTTTTCAAAATGAAAATCCAGTCCGGCATCTTTGGCAATGGCCGTTGCATGGTCATGCATCCTTTCGGATTCTTCCACGCTGATTCCTTTTCTGTTTGCCATACTTTCGGCAGCAGAAATAGTAGTATCGGTAACCGCTTCCGGATCCAGCTGAAAAGCCCTCCAGATTACCGTTACCTTGTCTTTGTGCTCAAACTGAGCCAGTGCCTTTTCAAATTTTGTTTTTCCGATATAACAAAAGGGACAGCGAATGTCACTCCATATTTCTATTTTCATAAATTTCCTTTTTTAATTCATCATTTCCATTAACTCCAGGGCGCGTTTAATGGATTTTACATTTTCAAAAGTCAATAACAGTCGCAAACCGTTTTTCGTTTCCTTTTCTTTCATCTTGCACAAATTGCCCTGCTGCTGTACAAATCGCAGTACATTGTGAAAACGTGCCGACTGGTAGAAATCCGATTGCTGGTCGGCAACAAAATAACCCACCATCTTGCCTTGCTTTAAGATGAGCTTCTCAATACCCATTTTTGTAGCAATCCATTTAATGCGGATGCTGTTCAGTAAGGCAACAGCCTGTTTCGGCAATGGCCCGAAACGGTCAATTAACTTTTGTTCATATACTTTCAGGTCTTCCTCCGTTTTAATAACACTCAGTTCGTTATACAGGTTCAGACGCTCCGAAATATTGTTGATATATTCATCCGGGAATAAAAGCTCGAAATCGGTATCAATCTGGATATCTTTTACATAGTCTTTGGTCTCGATATCATTCTCTTCCGGATACAGATCCTTAAATTCGTTTTCTTTTAATTCCTCGATGGCTTCATTCATGATTTTCTGATAGGTATCAAAACCGATCTCATTGATAAAGCCGCTTTGCTCACCACCCAGTAAATCGCCGGCACCTCGGATTTCAAGATCTTTCATGGCAATATTGAAGCCGCTCCCCAGTTCGCTGAACTGTTCCAGTGCCTGGATACGCTTCCGGGCTTCCTCCGTCATGGCAGAATAAGGCGGGCAGATAAAGTAACAGAACGCTTTTTTATTGCTTCGTCCAACGCGTCCGCGCATCTGGTGTAAATCCGACAATCCGAAATTATTGGCATTGTTAATGAAAATAGTATTTGCATTCGGCACATCCAGTCCGCTTTCAATGATGGTTGTAGCAACCAGGACGTCAAACTCGCCATCCATAAAGGCAAGCATCAGCTCTTCCAGTTTTTTACCGTCCATCTGGCCGTGGCCTACGCCAACTTTGGCTCCCGGAACCAGACGCTGGATCATTCCGGCAACCTCCTTGATATTCTCAATACGGTTGTTGATAAAATAAACCTGTCCGCCGCGTTCAATTTCATAGGAAACAGCATCGCGTATTATTTCTTCATTAAAACCAACAACATTGGTTTCTATAGGGTAACGGTTGGGCGGTGGTGTCGTAATAACCGATAAATCCCTTGCCGCCATTAAGGAAAACTGTAAGGTTCTCGGGATAGGCGTCGCGGTTAACGTTAAGGTGTCGACATTCTGGGCAATCGTTTTTAATTTGTCCTTAACGGCTACCCCAAACTTTTGCTCCTCATCAATGATCAGCAAGCCCAGGTCTTTAAAAACAACATTTTTATTAACCAGTTGGTGGGTTCCGATGATGATATCGAGTTTGCCGCTTTCCAGATTTTTAAGAATCTCCGTTTTTTGCTTGGCAGTACGGAAACGATTCACATAGCTCACGTTAACCGGCATGTCTTTTAACCGGTCGCGGAAAGTTTTGTAATGCTGGAAAGCCAGGATTGTGGTGGGTACCAGGATGGCAACCTGTTTGCCGTTGTCTACCGCTTTAAATGCGGCACGAATCGCGACTTCCGTTTTTCCGAAACCAACATCACCGCAAACCAGACGGTCCATCGGTCTGTCGTTTTCCATATCGGCTTTCACTTCCTGTGTGGCTTTAGACTGGTCCGGCGTGTCTTCATAAATAAAAGAACTTTCCAGTTCCGCTTGCAGGTAACTGTCGGGCGCAAAGGCAAAACCTTTATCCAGTCGGCGTTTGGCGTATAATTGTATCAGGTTGAAGGCGATATGTTTAACACGTGCCTTCGTTTTCTGTTTTAAAGTCTTCCATGCAGAAGAACCTAATTTGTATATTTTGGGCGGCGCACCGTCTTTTCCGTTGTATTTGGAAATTTTATGCAGCGAGTGAATACTCACATACACGATGTCGTTATCGGCATAAACCAGTTTTATCGCTTCCTGTGTTTTGCCTTCCACCTGGATTTTCTGCAAACCGCCGAATTTTCCGATGCCGTGGTCAATATGCGTTACATAATCGCCTACCGATAGTGTGGTAAGCTCTTTTAAAGTGATATTCTGTTTTTTCGAATAACCGTTTTTAAGATTGAATTTATGATAACGCTCAAAAATCTGATGATCGGTATAACAGGCAATCTGGTTTTCTTCGTCTATAAAACCCTGGTATAACGGAGCAACGATGGTTTTATACTGCTTCCGGATGTTTTCGTGATTCGCCTCATCAAGGGTCTCGAAAATATCGTGGAAACGTTTTGCCTGGCCTTCATTGGAACAGAAAAGATAATTCTTGTAACCGTTAAAATGATTGTCGTTCAGGTTGTTTAAAAGCAAATCGAACTGCTTGTTAAACGAAGGCTGTGGCTGGGTGTGGAATTCCACCGTTTTCTGCGTTCTGAAAATGGGTTTTGAAGCAAACTCCACTATGGTAAAATCCAAAGCCTTCTTAACGAAAGAAGTCTGGTTTAAAAACATGGTTTCCGGAGTGGCATGCTGGATCTCTTTCGATAGCTTTTCGAAAGCCTCATTGGCCTTGTCAAACAACTTGTCCAGTTTGCTCAGCAGCAAATCGGTATTCTGGATAAAAATAACGGTTTGCGGATTGATATAGTCTAAAAAGCTTTCGCGGTTTTCCTTCAGGAATTTGTTTTCCACATTCGGAATGATCGTGATCTTTTTCTGCTTTTCAATAGAAAGCTGTGTTTCTACGTCGAACGTACGGATACTGTCCACTTCGTTTCCAAAGAACTCCATACGATACGGATTGTCGTTGGAAAAAGAGAACACGTCAATAATACCACCCCGAACCGAAAATTCTCCGGGTTCGGCTACAAAATCAACTCTTTTAAAATTGTATTCGAAAAGCACCTCGTTGATAAAATCAATCGAGATATTATCGCCGGTAGCCACTTTCAGCGTGTTTTTGTCCAGTTCCTTCCGCGTAACCACCTTTTCAAAAATCGCATCCGGATAGGACACAATTATGGAAGGCTTTTTACGGGAATTGATGCGGTTCAGCACTTCGGCACGAAGGAGAACATTCGCATTGTCGGTTTCTTCAATCTGGTACGGACGGCGATACGAACCGGGATAGAACAAAACGTCCTGGTCGTTTATCAGGTTTTCCAGATCATTTAAATAGTAAGCCGCTTCTTCTTTATCCTGAAAAAGAAGCAGAAATGGCAGGTCGCTTTTTGAAAAAAGGGATTGTACCACAAAAGACAGGGAAGAACCAACCAATCCTTTCAGATGCAGTTTGTTTTCTCTTTTTTGCAGCTGGTCTGCCAAAAGACTCACTTTTGAAGACTTTTCGTATATGTTTACTATATCGGGTTTCAAAAAATAGATGGTTTAAAGTTGATGGGAAATAAATCCCAGCAGTTTATTTTTTAGGCTCTGAAAAATTTGCTCTGGCACGGCGCACGGTGTCAAGCGCCTGTAACATTTCCGTTTCTCCAATTTCTTTAGGAATTTCCATTTTATAAAGAATTTCATCCATTTGGGTTTGTACGGACATTACTTCTTCCGAAACTTCATGAATTAATGAAATTACTTTTTTAGTCGGGATATAATCCAGGGAAATAAAGGTTTCCAGCGATTTAACTTTGGTGTTCAAAGTCGACAGGCGGCTTTTTACCGCAGGCGTATTGAAAATCACCGGGATATTATTGGTTAGCGAATCCGATTTTTTAACCAGGGTGATCGTCTTTAACTTAAAGGCATTCAGGGTGCTTTTCGGTTTCTGAGCCAGTTCCTGTTTGAACTGGCGCCATTCTTCCCAATTCTGGATTTTGCTTTGTACTTTCGGACTTACGGCCGGAATGTCGAATTTCCAGTTGGAATTGATAATGGCAAAAACGGAGTCCCTTTGCTGTAACGATTTTTGATATTCGATCTCACGTTCATCCTTGTTGTTGCATGAAAAAAGAAAAAGAGAAAAACCCGCTAAAACCGCTACTATATATTTCATTTGTTTACTTAAAACGTTTGTATTAAACAACAAATTTACAAATGTTATCCAAAACTTCTTTTTTTATGGGAATTTGTTAACTAAAATTAATTGTCCGGTGAAATAATAGGGTCGGAAAGTAGCCTGTAGATTTCCTTGAATGCGCTATCTTTGTCAAAAATATAGCTACGCAAATAAATATGAATACAACAATTTTAATTATTGGTGCTTGTGGTCAGATCGGGTCTGAACTTACCGTGAAATTGCGCCAGATATACGGAAATGATAATGTAATTGCTTCCGATATCAGAAAAGGGACACAGGATTTTGTCGCTACAGGACCTTTCGAAGTGGTAAACGCAATGGACTTTAATCAGATTGAAGAAGTTGTTGAAAAATATAAAGTAGACGAAGTGTATTTAATGGCAGCATTGCTTTCGGCTACAGCCGAAAAAAATCCTGCTTTTGCATGGGACCTGAATATGAATTCGTTGTTTCATGTTTTAAATCTGGCGAAAGCTGAAAAAATTAAAAAAGTATTCTGGCCATCCAGTATTGCGGTTTTCGGACCGACTACGCCAAGAATCGATACACCGCAGTATACGGTTATGGAACCGTCTACCGTTTATGGAATTTCAAAACAAACGGGAGAAAGATGGTGTGAATATTACCACCAGAAATATGGTGTGGATGTGAGAAGCATCCGTTACCCGGGCTTGATTTCGTGGACCACACCACCCGGTGGAGGCACTACAGATTATGCGGTGGATATTTACTACAAAGCCCTGGAAAATAAAAGCTATACCTGTTTCCTTTCGGAAGAAACCGCTTTGCCAATGATGTATATGGACGATGCGATAAAAGCAACGATCAGCATTATGCAGGCTCCGGCAGCAGACGTGAAAGTGCGTTCTTCCTACAACCTTTCGGCGATGAGCTTTACACCAAAAGAAATTGCCGCTTCGATACAAAAACACATCCCGGAATTTACAATTGATTACAATCCTGATTTCCGTCAGGCAATTGCAGACAGCTGGCCGGCAAGTATTGACGATAGTTACGCCAGAAAAGACTGGGGTTGGCAACACGACTTTGACCTGGAAAAAATGACAGCCGTAATGCTGGAAAACCTTGCTAAAAAATAATAAAAAAACGCTACCGGAATAAGGTAGCGTTTTTCATTTAAAACAAACTTACTGTTGCACTACCTGCGGTCGTAGTGACTCTAAAACGACCCCAACCTCACCAATAAGGTCGTTGGGAACGCTGTTCTTTTGTGCACCAATCACAACATCGCCAATAAATTTGTCCATGTCGGCATTGTTAGCCTTCATTGCCATTCTCGGGTTTGTTGCCGGATTGTGTGCGTCTGTCATGTTTAAACCGGTATAAGAGAAATTTTTGGCACCTGTGCCCACGCAAAAGAAATCGGTTAGATTTTTACTCAGTATCGCCAGATTGGTCGTATTTCCGGAACCAACTTCCGAAAGTAATGTGGCAAAATAAGGTTGTAATTGCGGATCGGCAGCAATTACAAAAATAGTACTGTCCACTACAGAGCGCAATCCCAAACGGCCCTGTTCGATCATTTGCCCGGAGTTTCTCGGATCGGCAACCATGGTTGTCCCTCCTAATTTTTGATAAAGCGTTGGCGGTGTAACGGGTGTAGGTGTATCATCATTATCGTTACTACAGGCATAGAAAGCCGATAGGCCAACCAGAAGAAGCCCTGCTAATGTTAGTTTTGAATAGATTTTCATAATAATTTATTTTATAGTTAATTAAAAAGTTTTTGTATTCCATGTGAAAAACGATAAGAGAAAGAATTGCGGTCCATAACAGGGCAGCCGGAATTTTTCATTTGATCCGTAACAACAAAGCGTTCTGCTTTATAATTTCCTTTTTCCAGAAGGGCATCAAAAGCTTTCTGAGAATCAACTTTATTCAGGTTGTGGGTATATACCAGTATGCCGTCCTTAATGTTGAAATAGGTGTTTTCAACACCGTCAATACTTCGCAGCTGGGCATTGATAACTTTGGCTTTTGCCGAATCAATGGGTTCTTTAAAATCAATACGGCTTAACTGTAAACTCATATTGTCATAGCTTTTTGGAGTAACCATCAGGATGTGGACTACCAGTGTGATAAAAAGCAGTGCAATAATCCCGAATAAGCCGCCTGCTATCCATTTAACTTTTTTGTTGATTTTCATAGCGCAGTTCGTTTATAAGTTTGTTAGGTTTATGTACGGGAAAAAAAGGACTATGGTTTTAAAAAAAATGAAATAAAAAAACCGGACACTTTTATCGGTGTCCGGTTGGTTGTATCGGGATGTTTTTCTGAGCTATTCTATTTCAAATATTGCCTGGATTTCAACAGCTGAATTTACAGGTAAAGAGGCTGCGCCAATGGTTGCCCGGGCATGTTTGCCTTTTTCTCCGAAAACCGTTGCCGTAAGATCGGAAGCGGCATTCATGATGGCCGCATGCTGTGTATATTCGGGAGTGGTATTGAAAAAACCGGTTAATTGCACGCATTGTTTTACCCTGTTCAAATCACCGCCGCAGGCATCTTTAAGCACAGCAATAACATTCAGCATTGTTTGGTATGTGGCTTCTTTAGCCTGTTCTTCGGTTACTGTCACGCCGATTTTTCCGGGATTTACGATTTTCC
This sequence comes from Flavobacterium inviolabile, assembly GCF_013389455.1. Classification (NCBI taxonomy): domain Bacteria; kingdom Pseudomonadati; phylum Bacteroidota; class Flavobacteriia; order Flavobacteriales; family Flavobacteriaceae; genus Flavobacterium; species Flavobacterium inviolabile. Next base: position 934,718 of record NZ_CP058278.1, read on the forward strand.
CGTCTTTCAGCGCCACCTGATTAATGTAAACTTTATGATCGGAAATTACATAAGGCACATAATTGCCTACCGGTTTTGGTGCTTCGGGTATGCTGATTTTGTTTTCTCTCAGGGTTTTGTTCACATCCGGAGCGGTATTGCCGGAAGTGGCAGGCTGTTTTTTAACGGAAGTAAAAACTTTTAAGGCACTTGCTGTTTTGGCTAAGGCCAGTCCCTGTTCTTTAGCCAAAGCCAGTTCGCTTGCCGAAGGACGGGTTCCGTTTGCACCGCTTAAGGATGATGCGCCGAAAGGAGTATTTCCCTGCGGAACGGTTTTGTCTGTTTTATAGGAAGCCATTAATCCGGTTGGGATAATTACCATGCCGTGCATCGAGAGGATGTTCCAGAAAGACTGAATGGCGGCTTCCCTGCCCGATCCGGATCCGGCAGACATGAATACCGTTGCCGGTTTGCCTTCCAGGCTTCTGTCCGTCCATATCGGGATGCTTTTGCTGAAAAAGTAGCTCATATCGGCACTTACATTAGCAAAATGCACCGGACTTCCGAATGCGATTCCGTCATAAGCCGGAAGTTCGTCAATGGCAGCAACCGCTAATCTGGCTACTTCCGGACTTAGTTTCGCTTTTTCATCAATTGAAGGAACTCTTTTTATCGTCACCTTTGTATCCGGAAAGGATTTGGCCCCTTCGGCTATGGTTTGTGCCAGTTTGTAGGTTCCTCCGTTCTGGGAATGAATTAAAACCAGGATGTTTGTTTCTTTAGTTTGTGCATTCATTTTTATCGGGTTTAAAACCATTGTGAAAGCCATACAGATAAAAAAGATGTTCTTCATGATAGATAAATAAAAGAGCACCAAAAACAAGACCGGATGCCGGATACCATTATCCGGTGTAACGCTGTTTGCATGCTCTGGTTTGAGGATGCAAAATTAAATTTTAAAAAAAGGAAAATAGTTATTGTTTTCTTAATTGATTGACCAGTTTGTCCTCAAGAGCACTTTTAGCCTTTACCACTTCGGTAATGTTGTCATTAGGTACGGTCATGGACAGTACATAGTGTTTGATTTTCCATTGCCCTTCGGTTTTAACCATAACACCGGAGCCTCTGCATATCTTCATTTGCGTGTCCAGCAGCTCATCAAACCAGGCTAACGAAAGGTCTTCGTTAAAATAAATATGGCGTTCCAATGGTGTAAAATTCCAGGCTTTTCCTCTTTCAAAAAACGGTTTGGCAAATTTCTGAAAAGCGGTTTTGTCCCAGTTCTCGGTAGCATCGGTACCGATAAATATGGCATCGTCCGTTAATTCATTGAAATAATCGTCATAATTGGCTTCTGCCGCCGCTTTGTGCCAATCGTCGAGTGTGGTGCCGATTTCCTGTTTTTCTTCGTTAACGGTTTCCTCGCTGGGTTTCATGCAGGAGGTGAAAAGAGCGGTAGCCGCCAGTATTGTTATTACTTTTTGCATGGTTTAATTATTTATAAGTACTGTTTTGATGTTTACAAATTCCCGTATTCCCTCTTCGGAAAGTTCCCTTCCGTAACCGGATTTTTTGACACCGCCAAACGGTAACCGCGGATCGGATTTTATCATCTCGTTAAGGAATACGGCACCTTCTTCAAAAGCGGGTATTTTGGTTTTGATAAAAGGGATGTTCTGTGTGAAAACGGAGACGCCCAGCCCGAACCGGGAGTTGTTGCTGATTTTTATAGCGTCTTCAATCGTATCGAAAGTGATTATGGCCGCGACAGGTCCGAATACTTCTTCGTTAAAAACCGGCATGTCTGCTGTGATGTTGGTCACTATGGTCGGTTCAAAATAGGCATCATTGCGATGACCGCCCAAGACTACTTTGGCACCCATGGCAATGGATCGGTTAAGCTGTTCTTCCACTTCCTGTGCTAAATCGGCTCTGGCCATCGGACCCACCTGTGTTGCGGGATCCATCGGGTCGCCCATTTTTAGCTGGCTCACGGCAAGGATATATTTTTCTAAAAAGGATTCGTAGATGTTTTTTTGGATCAGGAAACGTTTTCCGGCAATACAGCTTTGTCCGGCATTTTGCATGCGGGCATTTACCGCAGTACTAACCGCTTTGTCCAGATCGGCATCTTCACAAACAATAAAAGCGTTGCTTCCGCCTAATTCCAGTAATGATTTTTTCAGGTGTTTTGCAGCTTCCGTGGCAACGGAAATTCCGGCGTTTTCACTTCCGGTTAAGGAAACCGCTTTAACATGCGGGTTGGCAATAACTGCGGCAACTTCCTTGCTGGAAATAGGCAGGTTCTGATAGATGCCAACCGGGAAGTTGCTTTTGGTGAAAAGTGTTTCGAGCAGCTGTGCCGTTTCCGGAACGTTGCTGGCGTGTTTTAAAACAATCGTGTTTCCGGCTATTATGGACGGAACGGCAAACCGGAAAACCTGCCAGAAAGGAAAGTTCCAGGGCATTACGCCAAGTAGCACGCCTAAGGGCTCATAGGTTGCATAACTTTCTGCGGCTTCTGTTTTTATAATCCTGTCCTGCAAAAAAGTAGCTGCATTTTCTATATAGTAATCACATAGTACCCCGCATTTTTCTACTTCGGCAACCGCCTGCGTAATGGGTTTGCCCATTTCTGCCGTGATCATTTCTGCATATTGACGCTTGTTGTCCAAAAGGGTTGTTTTCAGTTGCCGGATACAGGCTATGCGTTCGGTTATGTTTACCGTTTTCCAGTGTGAGAATGCCTGTGCTGCAGTATTTATTTTTTCAGAAGTGATTTCAGAAGTCATCTGTATCTTTAATTATGGTCTATTAGTAAAGATACTTATTTTGAAAAGAATGTGGTGTTAAAAATAGCAGGTGTGTTTTAACATTTCCTGTTTTAGAAAGCATTTCCAAAAGATATTGCTGCGGTTTAAGACTTCAGTTTCCGGGTGTTGGTTTTGAAAAAGGAATAAATGGGACAAAAATTAATTACACCCGTAAGCAGTAAAAACAGCCCGATGGCTAACAGTATATAGCCAAAAGTTCCGGTTACGATTTCTGTGGAAACCAGTAAGGACAGGATAATGGCAACGGTGATACGGATGATTTTGTCGATGTTACCGATATTTTTTTTCATGGTTATAAAGGTTTAGGGGGCTTAACTTTTATGAGAATTGATAACGGAAATAAGCGCATCTTTTGTGATTATTCCGGAATGCCGCCAAAGCTGCCTGCCTTCTTTGAAGAGCAGCATGGTCGGGACGCTTTTTATCTGGTATTTTGCAGCGAGGTCCTGATTTTTGTCAATATCGATCTTGAGGATATGAGCGGTATCGCCCAATACAGCTTTTGCTTCTTTTAACACCGGGGCTAATGCGGTACAAGGCTGGCACCAGGTTGCAAAAAAGTCAATTAAAACAGGTTCTTTCCTATTGGTTATTTCAGAAAAAGTGCTCATAAATCATCTTTTTTAATTAAGCATTGCGTGTTAATGTTATTGTTTTCTCCTTTTGTATGGAAGGGTGCAATATTGCGACTGGCATCCGAAATTAAATAATGCCTGGAACAGGAAGAAAAGCGCAAACAACCCGAATATCCAATGGTTGCTGTCATAAGCAGTATAGCCTAAAAACAAGGCAATGGCAAGACGGAAGAACCGCATAAAATGCCAGTTCTGGAATGTGTTTTTCATGATAAATGTTCCTTTTGACTTATAAATTTACGAAAAAAAAACGGAGATAAGATGTAACTTTTGTTACATAAATGAAGTTAGCCGAAATAAAACAAGGTTATTTCGGCTAACTTTTATGGCTGATCCGGGCATCCGGACCTATCTTTTCATAGCAAAATGGGAACGGAATTCCTTCTCTTCCCCATTTTCAATGTATTTTACTGAAAACCAATAATCGGTTGAAGGAAGCGGTGCGCCATTATAAGTCCCGTCCCATCCTTTTCCTCCCGGAAAGAGCTGTTTCAGGAATTTTCCATAGCGGTCAAAGATGTACACTTTAGCGTTTGGCTGCCCTTTAATTCCGGCGATATGCCAGGTGTCATTATAGCCGTCGCCGTTCGGGGTGAAAAATTTGTCATAATCGAGGACTACCGCTTCTATTCGGGTAGGATTACAGCCGTTATTGTCATGAACGAGTAGGGTATGTGTTCCGGCAGCTACATTCTCAAAAACTGGTGAAGCCTGTATCGGTTCCTCGTTTAGCTGATAGCTGTAATTTCCGGCACCCGTAGCGTGGATGATGATGTTGATAATGTCATTAAAAGAATATTCTACCCGTGCGGTCGCGATAGCCGGTTCCGAATGTCCGACTACGGCTTCTGCCGGAACCGATTCGCATCCTGTTGCGGTATGTGTGGCCACTACAAAATAATGACCGGGTTGTGTTGCTTCCAGCGCAGTGCCGGTTTGGCCCGGTATCAGTACGGTTCCGTTGTACCACTCAAAAGTATGGGTTGTAGCACTCAATCCTGAATGGATAATATGGCTGCTCAGAACGGCTCCGGTAACCGGATTGTAGCACACAAAACCATCGTTTGGCACCGGTTCGGGCAGGCGGTTGACTTTTATATTAAAGCTTGTTTCGGCGGCACATTTCCCGACCGTATTTTCATGAACGACCCTTACATATATTATCTGCGGATTGGATTCGTTTTCAAAAGCAGTCGGATTGCTAATCGGGATATTGGCATTGAGGTTTGCCAAACCGGAGTAATAATGAATCGAATAATCCGGATTGTTAGCCTGATACGGACCTAAGATCACCGGATCTAATGCGGTTAAATCAAAAATGATGTGACCATTGTTAGTGCCATAGGTATCGCATACGGTTGTAGCATGAACGGGCGGTTTTGTAGCTGTTGGACTGGTTTCGGCAATCAGCTGTAATGTAGTGGTGCTGATACAGCCGGTCAGGTTGTTTTGAATGCTTACCCAAAGTAACCGGCTCGTGCTTATAAAAATTGCAGGCAGCGGATTTACTGCCAGTGCCGCATCACTTTCCGCAAGGTGATAGTTCACGGTAAACGTATTTGGGTTTTGTCCGGCTAAAGCGGCTTCATCTTTTGTATGTAAGGTAAAAGTGGCTTTTCCGTCATTGGTATTGATACAGCTGTAATAATCGCTGATGCTGCCGGCTGCCGGCAAAGGATGTACAATGAGCTTTTGCTCGATAATAACAGCACAATCGGTAAGCGTACTCACCGGATTTGTCGTAACCCTGATCCAGATACTTGCGGTGGCCGTTTCATGACTTGTTGGGTTGGCGATGCTGTTGGAACCGTCATTGGCGTCACTTTCGGTGAGGTGATAGGTGATCAGGTCGGTACTGCCGTTTAAAACATAAGCGGCATTTGTAGTGAGATCAAAGACCTCTTTCAAATCACCGGGGTTATTATCGTCGCAGGACTCCAGCGAAACGGGATGAGTGTTCGGATTGGGAAGCGGGATAATGTGTGCCGTTAAGGACGTTACGGAAAAGCAACCGTGGCTGTCTTCAAAGCGGATCCATATTGTTTGCTGCGGTTGCGTTAGCAGGTATGCTGTTGCAGATAGCTGATCGGCAATTAAGGCGGCATTGGCGCCAGCCTCAGTGGCGTAACAGCTGATAGTGTAGCCGGACGGATTGCTGTGCAGCAGGTTGTAATAGTCCGATATGTTGATGACTTCCGTGCTATTCCTGTCGAAATCACAGCGGCTTATTGTTTGAGGAGTCAGTATAATGGCTGGCGGATTGATAAAATGAAGTTCTTTTACAAGGCTGCATCCGGTTGCAATATTCCTGATTTTTACGAAAAGCGGTGTCGCAAAATTTGAAAATATATAATGCTGCGGATCGGTTATGCTGTTTGTACCGGCATTGGCATCCGAAGAAGACAGATAGAACTCGAGTGCTAAAGCCGCTGGATCATAGGCAGGAAGCAGGTCGTAGATGGTCTGGGTTAAGTCAACCTGTTCTGTTCCGTCGGCATTGTTATCGCAAAGTGTTATCGGATTGGGTAAAGAATATTCTTCGTAAAACGGATTTAAGGTTATGGTCGCCCAATTGTCGCAATGGGCGTTTGGCGCAGACAGTCTTACATAGACCGGATTCGAATTGGGTAGCGGATTCGGGTAGGCGCCGGGATTGGCAATCGGGTTGGTATTCGACTGCAAATCGGCAATAGTAGAAAAATACTGGAATTGAATTCCCGGCTGGGCAGTGATAAGCCCTTCAGCTGCTGTTAAATCAAAGGTTTCAATACCGTTGTTATCCGTGTCACATTCTGTAAGGATTACGGTATCTGTTAACAATGGCACTTCCGGTTTGTGTTCCAGTGTTACCGTTTTTGTTTTACTGCAATTATTGCTGTTGGTACCTTTTACATAAATGATTTCAGGAAAATCATTCGGATCAATAGTATAGTTGGTAATATTCGTAATGGCATTGCTATTGTTGGCAGCATCGGCCGCATTTAAAAAATACTGGAAGCTGTAAGGCAGCGGATTTTCGACTACAGTAGCGTTAAGCAGCGTTAAATCAATGGTGTACAAACCATCTAAATTATCATCACAGACATCGTAGGTGCTGTTCACGAATTTTGGCAGGTTGTAAATCTGAAGTTCCAGCGTTTTAACCGTGTAGCAGCCGGTGGCAAGGTCTTCGAACCGGACATATACAAAAGAGGTCTGGCTGGCAGTTACCGGATATATATCTGGGGTTGCAATAGGATTTACACTTGTAGCGGCATTGGCAGGAGTGTTGTGAAAGCTAATGGTATAGCCGGAAGGATTGGTGATCATGTCCGGTATGGAAGCGGGTAAATTAAAAATACCGCTAAGCTCGTTTGTGACCGAAATATCACAGGCTGACTGAATGGTATCATTGGCAATTATTAGATCCCTTCTTTGAAAAACAATCGTTGTGATGGCAAAACAATGGGTAATGGTATTGGTGACTCTCACAAATACAGGAGGGGAAAAATTGTTTGCGTCGAATGAGGAAACGGTAAAGTTTGTTGTACTCAAATTTGGAATGGGATTCAGTTCCTGTAAGGCATCGCTATATAAATTGTAAAATGTAAAAGAAGTATTTGCAGGATTACTGATAAGCTGGTCCTGATAGCTGTTAAGGTTAACGGCCTCGCTTCCGTCTCCGAGGTTATCACAGATAACAGCCGTTACCGGGGTTACCACCGGAGCAGGGATTAATTGAATGGCAACAGGTACTATGCGGGCACAGGCAGCGTTTGTGCCATTGGTTATTTTTACATAAATGGTATCGTTATGCTGAATGGTGAAATCAGCCGGAATTTCGGGTGTTCCTGCCAGGGCATCGGCCATGTTCTCGAAATACTGATAGGTGTAGAGCAGGTAATTGGAAGTAATCTGAGCGTTAAAAACAGCCATGTCGGCAATGGTTTCGGTATTGTCGTTTTCGAAATCACAGGTAGTGACCACAGAATTGACCGTTAGCGGGAACGACAGTATGGCAACGTTGATCGGGACGATTCTTTCGCAGCCGGTAACCGTGTTCTTTAAATAGAGGTAAATACTACCGGTAACACCTAAAATAGAAGTGTCGTAAACAAAGGTATCCCAGTCGGGTAAAATTTCGTAAACCGGATCGTTGTTTTGAGCAGCGGTCAGGCTGGTGTATAGTTTTTTGATAATCGGTTCCAAAGGGTTTTCGATAATAACGGAAGCAACAACCTGATTCAGGTTGTCAAAAAGAACCTGTCCGTCATTGTCCGTATCACAAATTTCAACCACACCAATCGGGTTGGTGGCCACAGAATTAAAGAAACCGAAATTTACCTGCTGTATGGTCGGGCATTCACTCGGAGCCGTTGCCGGATCTTCTTCAATTCTCACCCATACAACGGTCATTGGGTTTATCGGATAGTTTGCCGGGGAATTGATGAGGTTGGTCTGGTTGAAAGCACCGGCTGAGGTGGTGTGGAAGCTCACTAACGGGCTGTTAAATCCGGAGGTAAGTCCCGGAATCATCGTTGTCAGGTCGTAAAGTTCGGTACCGTCTGCCCCGATATCGCAAACCTGCCGGTTAACGGGAGTTCCGATGTTAAAAGGGGTCAGGATAAAATTCAGGTCATAATTAGAGCTGCAATTATAGGACTTTACTTTTACGTATACAATCGTATTCGGGGAAGAAACCGTGATACTGGTAATCGGGTTGGTGCCGGCGTTATAGTCGGTTATGCTTGCAAAACAGCTAACGGTTTCCCCGGGATTTTCCAGTTGTATCTGGGTGATATAAGGCAGCAGGTTAACCGTTTCGTGTCCGTCGTTTAAGAGGTCACAAATGGTATAATCCTGGTTGACATGTTTGATAAACTTAACCGGAATGACGAGTTTTATAATACCGACAACTCCGTTAACGTCGACATAGCGTACCCATACTGCGGAAAGCGGGACAACCGGGAAAAAGCTGCTGATCTGGGTGCTGGTTAATGCTGTTGCAGGATCTTCGGTCTGGGCACCGTTTAAAGTGGTATAAAAGCCTAACGGAACAGGAAGCGGTACGATCGCGCTCATCGTACTGTTGTAAACTACATTCAGGTCGTAGGAAGGAATGGGTTCGCCAGTTTCCAGACAGGCACCAAAGTCGCCTCCGCCGCCAGTTCCACCACCACCACCACCACCACCGCTTCCACCGCCACCCATGGCTTCACAAAAGCGGATCGTTGCCGGTACTATCGTGCTGCAAAAACCGGATGCATTGATCGTCAGATATAGGGTTGTTTCCGTATGCGGTGACGGAATGCTTACCATATAATTGTTCGGATTGGCAATCGGACTGATGCCGTTCTGTGCATTATACAGCGAGGTGTAATACTGGATTGTCAGCGCATTTGTATTTGCAGGACCGGTTATTATGGTTACCGGAATTGAAGTTAAGTCGAATAATTCGTGTAAATCAAAATTCGGATCGTTAATGCAGAATGGGGTAATCGGAGCCAATTCCAGTTTCGGCATTATTCTCAAGGTGATTTTACGTACTGTAAAACAGTTGGAATTATTGGCGTTCACGACTCTGATGTACACGTCATAAAAGCCGGGAGGATTGTTTACGGTTATACTGGTTACAGGATTGATCCCGGCATTGGCATTGGGTAGATTATGGTAGTAGGAAACAGTCATGCCGGGCAGATAGCCGGCAATCTGGCTTGTTAAACCAGGTAAAGAAACCGGTTCGGAGCCGTCATTATTGGTGTCGCAGATGCGGATTTCCTGATCGGCTATTTGAGGTGTCTGAAATAATTTCACAGTAATCTTGCCGGTGGCATAACAGCTTCCTTTGGTTACCCTGTAATAAAAGGTGCGGGTGGTGGTGGTCATATGAAAGGTGTCCATGCCGGGCAAAGCATTTGCGTTGGCATCGGCTTCTGCCTGGGTATTGTGTATCGTTTTGATAATTCCGGCTTCCGCAGGCAGTAAACCGGCAATGTCTACGATTTCATCGGGGAAAGGATTGGTGGTATCGCAAAAAATTGCGGTAATGTCCGGTGCAACGGGATAATCCAGGTCGTAGTTAATCACGATGGTATTTTCTATAGTAACGGGCGAGCAGGTGTTGTACAGCACTTTTGCATTGTAAAAAGTAGAATAGTTGGGCGGTATTATTTCTATTGGGTTGGCATTTCCGAGGTAGCTGCCGGCAGCATTGTACCAGGACAAGGTGGTACTGCTGGCACCACTAGGCAGAAATTGATAGGATTCATTTTGGGCGGCCCAGGTACCGGTGTTTCTTTGCGGCGGCGCAATTCCTTTTGTGCCATTGGAATTATTAAGCCCTATCAGTGAATTTCCGTTTCCGTTGGCGCTGATATTTCCGGTACAGGTCAAAGGTTTGTCTTTTACATTCACCTCAACGATATTGGTTGTTTCGTTCAGGATGATCTGAAATGTGGATTTCCGGGTATTCGTACCATAACAGTTAAAATGGTTAACGGCATTAAAATTTACGATAAATTTTCTGAAAGGGGCTGTTCCGGTGGTCAGGTAGGTAACCGTGCCGCAGTTTTCTCCTGTGGCACAGCCAAATCCTGCCGGAATGTTGAGCATGTCCTGAAACCCGCCAAAAATGGCATTTCTGACCAATGATGGGTTGGGAGTAGTATTGATTATCGATGAAAAAGCACCTTCGGGAACGCTGCTGTCGTACCCGAAACGGACGATGCCGTTATCGCCTACGGTAACCGAATTATAGTTGTTGTTGTAGAAACAAAAGGTAAAACCCATTGGGATGGTGCTGCTCCAGGTGTCGTCTCCGCTAAATACGATAGGCGTTCCATCGGCAAAACTGCCGGTTTGGTTGAACGGAACGCTTTCAACGGTATATTCTGTGGTACTTTTTAAATCGGGAAAGGTTGCTGTCAGCCTGACTTTTTTGGGCGGAATAAAGTTGTAATCACAATCAATGGTTATCGTGCCGGTGGTATTGTTATGATCGGATATAATCAACTCCGGAACCTGACCGTATAGGCTTTTGGAAATAAAGCTGATAAAAATAAAAAGGAAGGTAATTGTTCTGATTTTCATTTTTGGAGTGGCTTAAAATAATGTATAGGGCTAAAGGTGTTGCAAATGTAAAGAAATGTACTGGGGAAGTGTTGGATTTTAAACAAGTGTATTAGAAATATAACTTTTTTGAGTGAAGGTGAGGGTAGTAGATGTTGTTTTGTGGGGATAATTGTTGAAAGTGGTCTGGTTGTGAAATTCAAACCGGATAATTGATTTATTTTTTATAAATTTCCGTTTAATATGAATGCAATGAGCCAGAAAAATACGATTACCGAAAAGGCAGTGGATATAGTGGAAATTTGTCCGGCACAGGAACTTTTAAAATTGCTTTCCGGTAAATGGAAGCCTGAAATATTTCAATTGGCAATCGCATCCGATTTGCGGTTCAATAAGCTGTTACGCCAGATAGAAGGAACGAATAAGCAGTCACTGGCAATTGCCTTAAAAGAATTGGTTGCGGCTGGTTTGCTGGATAAGGTTGTGGTTCGGCAGAAGCCATTGCATATAGCGTATTCCCTGACGGAAAAAGGAAAATCGTTAATACCGGTCTTCAGGCAATTAGAGCAGATTGCGGTAACGCTGTAGTTTGGAATTTTCTTTATAGAAACGGAAATGTTGTAAACGAAAAAATCCCGGTATTGCTACCAGGATTTCTATTTTAGCTCCCCCTCTTGGGCTCGAACCAAGGACCCTCTGATTAACAGTCAGATGCTCTAACCAACTGAGCTAAGGAGGAAACTGTGTTTTTTTGTCAAAAAAAGAACTTATTGTTAGATATAAAAAGCCAGCGTTGAACTGGCTTTTATTTTGCTCCCCCTCTTGGGCTCGAACCAAGGACCCTCTGATTAACAGTCAGATGCTCTAACCAACTGAGCTAAGGAGGAAGGTGTGTTACCTTTATTGCGGTGCAAATATAAGTCGAAATTTTAATCTCGCAAATAAAAAATGCAAAAAATTAGAAAAATTTATCGGCAATTAACTGGTAAATATCTTTGCCGAAAGTTAAAGCCATTAAGCTCAATAAGATAATCATTCCGAAGGTCTGTACATACCCCATCGATTTTTCACTTAATTTTTTACCGGTAATCATTTCAGCAATGGTAAACAGGGCATGTCCGCCATCTAATCCCGGGATTGGCAACAAATTCATAAACGCCAAACCGATAGAAAATAGTGCGGTAAAGTTCCAGATAAACTCCCAGTTCCATTGATCCGGTAAAGCTCTTGCAATTCCAACTGGGCTTTTTACATGCTTGTAGGCTTCCGTTTTCGGACGTAAAATCAATTTGAACTGTTTTACATTGTAAACCAAAAGCTCGTAGGACTCTTTTACGGCTTCCGGGATTGCCTGAAACAACGTTAGTTTATTGATAACCTCATAGTCCAGTTTGTCTTTAAAAGCCGGGATAAAGCCTATTTTGCCGTCTTTGTCAACCAAGGTCTTTAATGTAACCTTTTCGTTGTTGCGGATAACGGTAATGCTAACCGAATCGTTTTTATGAGCACTCAGGCTTTCTTTTAATTCATCAAAGAATCGGAAATCTTTATTGTCAATGGCAACCAGGTGGTCCCCTTTTTTGAATCCTGCTTTAAAAGCTTCCGATTTTGGCGCAATAGAATCGACTACAACGCTGGAAAGACGCGGCTGGATAAAATCACGACCTTCTTTACCGATGATCTCTGCTTTTTGCGGATCGGTCAGGACGATGGTTTTCTTTTCTCCGTTTCTTTCCACTTCGATTTTATCACCCAATAAGATGTCTAAAGTCATACGGTTAAAACGATCCTGGTATTTTCCGTCAACAGCAAGGATTTTGTCGCCGTTTTTAAAACCTACATTGATTCCGGTCTCGCCAAAAGCCAGTCCGTTTTTCTGAATAACTTCTGTAGCAATATATTTCTGCCCGTAAGTAACATACACCATTGTGTAGATAAACCAGGCCAGAAGAATGTTTACAATAATACCACCCAGCATAATGATTAAACGCTGCCAGGCCGGTTTAGAACGGAATTCCCAGGGCTGAGGTTCCTGTTTCATCTGATCCAGATCCATACTTTCGTCTACCATTCCGGAAAGTTTTACATATCCGCCAATAGGCAGCCATCCGATTCCCCATTCTGTTTCTCCGATTTTCTTTTTTAATAAAGAGAATCCGGCATCCATGAAAAGGTAGAATTTCTCTACTCTCACTTTGAACATCTTAGCAGTAATATAATGACCGAATTCATGAAGAATAACCAATACGGATAATATGAAAAGGATTTGCCCTAATTGTATCATTTTTGAAAAACTTTTTTTATTATAAACGACAAAAGTAAGGTTTTCACCTTACTTTTTATCATGTTATTACAGATTGCCTATTTTTTTATAAAATTTTTATGAAAGACACCTTCGGAAGTACTGATTTTTAGGATATGGATGCCTTTAGCCAGTTGGCTAACGTTAATATCGCTGCTTTTTTCGGTGCTGATCAACTGTCCTAAAGTATTGTAAATCGCTACGTTTTCCAGCTGAATATCGGTTGGCAACTGTATCGTGATCCGATCGCTGGACGGATTCGGGTACACCGCGATTGTCTGGGCTATATCGAATGAGGCGTTTCCTAAAGTAGCCGTGTTATTCTTGGAGATGATGTTTTTCTCAGGATCAAATTCAAGAGCGGTAACACTAAACGGAACCGGAACAATGAACTCCTGCCCGTTAGTAGTATTGTTTACGACTACATCGTGTGTTTGTGTTCCGTTTTTCAGGCGGATCGGAAGTGGCATTTCAAAAAAGCTCACGGAAGCATGCGATTGTGTTTGTGTCACTTTGATCTTTACCTGGCCGGCACCCCAGTTCTGAGCCGTAATAGTATAGGAAGGATAACCCTGGTTGTAAACCCAGTCGTTAAAGAACTCGGTAAGATTCATTCCGGAAGCTGTTTCAAGATGTGCCTGTAACTGAGAAGTTACCGCATAACCATAAGCCAGTGCCGGGTCATTTAAATAATTGCGTAACGCCTGGAAAAAGACGGTATCGCCTAATTTGAAGCGCAGCATGTTGGTTACCATGGAGCCTTTATTGTACGTAAGCCGGCTGCTGAAAATACGGTTTACGTTGCTTAACTGATCGTCTGTCAGGTATAAATTACCGTCAGGCTGAGCCGTGATACTGCTGATCTTATTGTCTTTCCAGGTGATGAAATCTGCGGTACTGTCCAGATTTTCCACAACCAGTCCGGCCATATATTCGGTTAAACCTTCATTCAGCCAGACGTCTTTCCAGGTGCCACAGGTGATTTTGTCGCCAAACCATTGGTGTGCCATTTCGTGTGCAATCAGGCTGCGGCTGAAACCGCCCATAAAAGAAACGGTCGTGTGTTCCATTCCGCCGCCCCATCCGAACTGTGCGTGTCCGTACTTTTCATTTCGGAAAGGATAAGGCCCGATAAGGGTTTCGTATAGGTTGATGATCGTTGGCGTTGGTGCTAAATTAGCCTGAACAGCAGTAGCGCTTTCCGGATAAATATAATTTACAATCGGGAAAGTGTTTGGTGCAATACCGCCAAGCTGATTGTATATCTGGTAATTGGTTACCGCAATAGCAATCAAGTAGGCCGGAATAGGGTAGCTGTGATGAAAATGCGTTGTTTTGGTTCCGCCGGTATTGGTTGTGCTGGAAACCTGTAGTCCGTTTGATACGCTCACATATTGGGAAGGAGCGGTGATATACACGTCAATACTGTTGGCTTTGTCGTTAAGATCCTGCTTGCAGGGCCACCAGTCTTTGGCGCCGTAAGGTTCGGATAAGGTCCATAAAATAGGTGTGCCGGAATGGGAACTGGTTGTAAAAGCCGCATTCTCACCGGATGGTGCGCCGGAATAGGTTATTTTTACGGAACTTGCAGCACCGGTAGCCAGTGTGGACGGTAACGTGATTACCAGTTCGTCGTTTGCATTTTGTGTAAAGGCTAAGGTTGTATTTCCTTGTTTAACGCTGCTCACGGTTAATTCATTGGTTAAATCAAAAGTGATGGTATTCATGTTTTGCTTGGCAATAAAATCGGTAGTGACTACTCCCGAAATAAAATAATTGGCAGGATTAACGGTGAATTCCAGCTTATGATAGGTAATGTCATAGTTTTGAGTATTGGCATTGGCAGCAAAGCTCATCGTGTTGGAAGCGGCTTTCATTTCGGCTTCCACCATGCTGGAGAACACTTCTTCTTCGGTTTGGGCAAAAGAAAATGTGGTTGCTAATAATGCAAAAATTAAGAGGTGTTTTTTCATATACTTTAGTAAAATTTGCCAAAGTTAAGGAATAATCTAAAATAGGGGCTCGTTTTTTTCGAATAATGCGCTGATAATTAACAGGGACGGGGAAAGAAGAAAGGCTTTGTTAAATTGCATTCTTTTTTATAAAAAACAATTCCTTAAATTTGCTGACCTTAAAATCATTATAGTATGTTACAGATAGCATTTATTAGAGAAAACCAAGAAAAAGTAATCCAGTCTTTGGCGAAACGTAATTTAGACGCAAAAGCAATGGTTGAAGAAGTGGTGGCTTTAGATGAAAAGCGCCGCGCAACTCAGGTGGAATTAGACAACACTTTGGCAGAATCGAACAAGCTATCCAAAGACATCGGAGAGTTAATGAAGAGCGGTGAGAAAGCCAAAGCGGAAATCTTAAAAGAAAAAACAACCATCTTAAAAGAGAAAAGCAAGGAATTAACAGATGTGTTAAATGCGGTTTCTGACGAATTAACGCAGGAACTGTATAAATTGCCAAACCTTCCTGCCGATGTTGTTCCGGAAGGAAAAACACCGGAAGATAACGAAACCGTTTTTGAAGAAGGAACCATTCCGGTATTGCATGAAGGTGCTATGCCACACTGGGAATTGGTGAAAAAATATGACATTATCGACTTCGAATTGGGAACCAAAATTTCAGGCGCCGGATTCCCGGTTTATAAAGGAAAAGGAGCGCGTTTGCAACGTGCATTGATCGCTTACTTTTTAGATAAAAATACCGAAGCCGGTTATAAAGAATACCAGGTTCCGCATTTAATCAACGAAGCATCAGGATACGGAACAGGACAGCTGCCGGATAAAGAAGGGCAGATGTACCACGTGGGAATTGACGATTTATACTTAATCCCTACGGCAGAAGTTCCGGTTACCAATTTATTCCGTGATGTGATCTTGCAGGAAAATGAACTGCCGGTTTTATGTACGGGTTACACACCGTGTTTCCGTCGTGAAGCAGGTTCATACGGAGCGCACGTTCGCGGATTAAACCGTTTGCACCAGTTTGATAAAGTGGAGATCGTTAGAATCGAGCATCCTGAAAAATCATACGAAGCCCTGGAAGGAATGGTAGAGCATGTGAAAACATTGCTTCAGGAATTAAAACTGCCATACCGAATCCTGCGTTTGTGCGGAGGCGATATGGGATTCACTTCGGCATTAACCTATGACTTTGAAGTGTTCTCAACAGCACAGGACCGTTGGCTGGAAATCAGCTCGGTATCTAACTTTGAGACTTTTCAGGCAAACCGTCTGAAACTGCGTTTCAGAGATAAAGACGGTAAAAACCACCTGGCACACACGTTAAACGGAAGTTCATTGGCGTTGCCGCGTGTATTGGCAGGAATCCTGGAAAATTATCAAACACCGGAAGGAATCGTAATTCCTGAAGTATTACGTCCTTACACCGGATTTGATATCATAAATTAATAAAATCTTATACTTTAATAATGTACTAATTAGCTAAAAAAAGCTACATTAGTACATTGTTTTTTTATGACAGTTGTGGAATGAAAAACCTTCTTCTTTATATCGTTTTGCTTAGCTCGATGTTTGTTTTCTCGCAAAATGAACAGCTGGCGCAAAACTATTTTGACAGAGGAGAGTTCGATAAAGCAATTGTGATCTATGAAGGCCTGTTAAAAACACAGCCCAATAACTACCTCTACTTTCAGAAACAGATTGCCTGCTACCAGCAGCTGAAAGACTATCCCAAAGCAGAAGAACTGATTAAATTCCGTATCGATAAATTCAGACAAACCAGTCTTTATGTCGAATTGGGGTATAATTACCAGTTGCAGAAGGATACGGATAAAGCCAATAAAAACTATCAGAAAGCATTGGACGTTATCAAAGAGAACCCGAATAATGTTTACGGTATTGCAAGTGCTTTTGAACAAAAAGTATTATTGGAACAAGCCTTAAAAGCCTACGAACTAGGCGTAGCGGGAAATCCGAACCTGAACTTTGATTACCAGATTGCCTTATTGCAGGGACAACTGGGAAATCTGGAACTGATGATTGAAAAATTACTGGACTATTCCTACCGGAACCAGCCCAATCAGGCTTTGGTGCAAAACCAGCTGGCGCGCTTTATGATGGAAGATACTCAGGAAACCTTTAATGGCAACCTGCGAAAAGCCCTGTTGATCAGAACCCAGAAAACACAGGACATTTTCTGGAACCAGTTTTTAAGCTGGTTTTTTGTACAGCAAAAAGAATACGGAAAAGCCTTTATTCAGGAAAAAGCTATCTTTAAACGCAACCCGGAAAACCTGTTCAATATTATCAGCCTGGCAAGACTGGCCGTTCAGGAAGGCGAAAACGATACGGCAAAAGAAATCCTGGATTTTATACTGCTAAACACCCAGGATATGGAATTGCAGATGGAAGCACATTATCAGCTTGTTTCGATGGATATCGATAAAGCAACGGTAAAAGACTATCCGGTAATTCAGGAAAAACTGTCCGGATTACTCAAACAATACGGGGTATCCCCATATTCGCTGCACCTGCAGATCTTAAAAGCACATTTTGATGCCTTTAACCTGAAACAGTTTGAAGCGGCAAAAACAACACTCACCCAATCGCTGGACTTGCCGTTAAACAATTACCAGAAAGCGGAAGTAAAAATGGAACTGGCAGACGTTTTGCTGCTGGATGAAAAATTCAATCAGGCGATTATTTATTATGCACAAATAGAAGACGACCTGAAAAATGATGAAATAGGACACGAAGCCAGCTTTAAAATGGCAAAAGCCAGTTACTTTAAAGGCGACTTCGACTGGGCACAGCAGCAATTTAAAGTCCTTAAAGCATCGTCGTCACAACTCATTGCAAACGATGCGCTGGAGCTATTCCTGTTAATCAGCGATCATACCGTTCAGGACAGTACACAGGTTGCCTTAAAGAAATTTGCAAAAGCGGATTTCCTGTTGTACCAGAACAAAACCAATGAAGCCTTAAGCGGATTCCAGTCCCTTTTGAGCGAACAGAAAGGGAAAAGTATCGAAGACGAAACCCTGCTGAAAATCGGGCAGATCCTGGAGCAGAAAAAAGACTATACCGGGGCCTTAAAAACCTATCAGGAAATTATAGAAAAACATGCAGAAGGTGTCTATGTCGATGAAGCCTTGTTTTTCTCGGCAGAGATATACCGGAAATATTTGCTGGATGTTGAAAAAGCCAAAGCACTTTATGAAAAAGTGATTTTCAGCCATCAGGACAGTATCTATTATGTGGATGCCCGAAACAACTACAGAAAATTAAGAGGAGATAATAATTTATAAACGCAAAGCGTTCCGGTTACTCCCAATACAATAATAATTAAGATTCCTAAAAAATGATAATTTACAACGTAACGATTAATATACACGAAAGTGTACATGATGCCTGGATGAAATGGATGCAGGAAAAGCACATTGCCGATGTTCTGGCAACGGGGAAATTTACTTCGGCCCGTATGGTAAGAGTGCTGATTGAAGAAGAAATGGGCGGTGTTACCTATTCCATTCAGTACACGACAGACAGCAAAGAAACCCTGCAAAAATACTATGATGAAGATGCGCCTCGTTTAAGAGCGGAAGGATTTGCTTTGTTTGGGGATAAAATGCTGGCTTTCAGAACCGAATTACAGCTCATCAGTGATCATTAATAACAAACAGCACAGCGGTAGAATCTTTAAAAGACCAAAAAATGGATAAGGTAAGAGCAAAAAAACATTTGGGACAGCACTTTCTGAATGATGAGAATATTGCAAAAAAAATTGCAGATTCGCTGGTATTGGAAGGCTATAAAAAAGTATTGGAAATTGGTCCCGGAATGGGCGTGCTCACGAAGTATCTTTTGGAGAAACCCATAGAAACCTATGTGATCGAGATCGATACCGAGTCGGTGGAATACCTGCAAACGCATTACCTGCAGCTGAGCAACCGTATTATTTCCAAAGACTTTTTAAAATACAATATTAAAGAAGTCTTTGGCGACGAACCTTTTGCCATTATTGGTAATTTCCCGTACAATATTTCTTCGCAAATCGTATTCCGCGCACTGGAACTGAGAGATCAGATTCCGGAATTTTCCGGGATGTTTCAAAAAGAAGTAGCCGAGCGTATCTGTGAAAAAAAAGGTACTAAAGCCTATGGGATACTTTCCGTACTGGTACAGGCTTTTTATGATACAGAATACCTGTTTACGGTATCGGAAAACGTTTTTACACCGCCGCCAAAAGTGAAGTCGGGAGTGATGCGCATGCGTAGAAAAGAAAACTACAAACTGCCGTGTGATGAGAAAATGTTTTTTAATGTGGTGAAAACCGCATTTAACCAACGCAGAAAAACACTGCGAAATAGCTTAAAAGTTTTTCAGCTATCGGATAATTTAAGAGAAGATAGTATCTTTGACCTCCGCCCGGAGCAAATCTCGGTAGAACAATTTATAGAACTCACTCAAAAAATAGCCGCCGATGGAGTTTAAAATCAGCAGAGACTTTATTGCTCAGATTGAGCAACTAATCAGTGAAAACAAAGGACAGGAACTCGAAATTCTGCTCCAGGACGTTCACTATGCTGATATTGCCGAAATCATGGAGGAACTCGATGATGCAGAGGCAAGCTATCTTTTTAAAATCCTTGACAGTGAAAAAACGGCCGAAATTCTTCTTGAACTAGACGAAGAAGTCCGTGAAAAAATCCTTCGAAACCTTTCTGCAAAAGAAATTGCGGAAGAGCTGGATGAGTTAAATACCGATGATGCTGCCGACATTATCGCCGAATTGCCACAGTCTAAAAAAGAAGAGGTAATCTCCGAGCTGGAAGACGTGGAACACGCAAAAGACATTGTAGACTTATTGCGTTATGACGAAGATACTGCCGGTGGACTAATGGGGAAAGAGCTGGTAAAAGTGAATGAAAACTGGAATGTGCTCACCTGTGTTAAAGAAATGCGGCAACAGGCAGAGAATGTTTCCCGCGTGCATTCTATTTATGTAGTGGACGATGAAGAACGCCTGAAAGGCCGTTTGTCCCTGAAAGACTTGCTGACTACTTCTACCAAAACGCCAATCAGCGAGGTATACATCAAAAAAGTAGACTATGTAAAAGTAGATACCAAAGATGTTGAAGTGGCGCGTATCATGCAGAAATATGACCTGGAAGCCATTCCGGTTGTAGACGAAATGGGACGCCTGGTAGGACGTATTACCATTGACGATATCGTTGACGTTATTAAAGAAGAAGCCGATAAGGATTACCAGTTGGCTGCCGGTATCTCGCAGGATGTTGAGGCAGATGACAGTATCCTTGAATTAACCCGTGCGCGTTTGCCATGGCTGGTTCTGGCACTATTGGGCGGATTCATCAGCGTTAAGGTATTAGGCCTTTTTGACGGCGCGATGGAAAACCATCCGGAATTGTTTTTCTTTACACCGTTGATCGCTGCTATGGCAGGAAACGTTGGAGTACAATCCTCAGCAATTATTGTTCAGGGTTTGGCAAACAACACCTTAAGCGGTTCTTTGTGGAACCGGTTACTGAAAGAAGTCAGCCTTAGCCTGCTAAACGGATTTATATTAGCCATTATTTTATTAATCGGAAGCCATTTCCTTTTAGGTGTAAGCCCTATGCTGGGTATCACCGTAACTGTAGCCTTACTTTCGGTAATTGTTACCGCTTCCGTTTTGGGTACTTTTATCCCCATGACCTTAAACCGTTATGGTATTGACCCCGCTTTGGCCACCGGGCCATTTATTACCACCAGTAATGACATTTGCGGGATCCTGATTTACTTTTCCATAGCCAAACTGATATTGGGCTTTTAATCATAAAAAACTGTTCTTATGAAAATTGTAGTGATTGGTGGTGGTAATTTAGGTACCTCCATCGCTTTGGGCATTGCTAAATTTACCGAAGGTAACACCTTAGTGGTTACCAGGAGAAATTTGGAAACAATTCGTTTTTTGGAAGATAGCGGCATACAGTTGTCTTCTGATAACAATGATGCGGTTACTAACGCCGATGTGGTCATTTTAGCCGTAAAACCCTTTCAGGTAACCAATATCATTACAGCCTTACGACCCCATTTAAAACAGAAGATTGTTGCCTCAGCGGTTAGCGGACTTTCAATGGAAAGCCTGCAGGAGCAATTGGATGCGACTTCGGTTGCCATCCGTATTATGCCGAATATTGCCATCCGGTTTGGTGCTTCGGCAACCTGTGTGACCCTGCGGGAAGACGATTGCAATACCGTACAGCCCTTTTTAAACATTTTGGCCCAGTTGGGTTCCGTAGAGGTCATTGAAGAAAAAATGATGGATGCGGCAACGGTTCTGGGAGCCTGCGGAACAGCGTATGCACTGCGCTATATCCGGGCAGCTATGCAGGCCGGAATTGAGATCGGTTTTGATGCCCAGACGGCATTGGCAATCGCCTCGCAAACGGTGAAAGGCGCTGCCGAAATGGCATTGCAGGAAAAAGTGCATCCGGAACAGCTTATAGACCGGGTTACAACGCCAAAAGGTTGTACCATCGCCGGACTCAATGAAATGGAACATCAGGGATTCAGTTCGTCACTGATTAAAGGAATAAAAACATCATTAGACAATATAAAAGGGACATGAATCAGGACGTAAAAATACTTCATATCGATAGTAACCACCCTATATTATGGGCACAGCTGGAAGCAGCAGGATTTGTTAATCATGAAGATTTTAAATCCTCCAAAGAAGCGGTGGAAGCTAAAATTCAGGATTATAACGGTATAGTAATCCGAAGCCGTTTTAAAATAGACAAAGCCTTTCTGGATAAGGCTGTAAACCTGCAGTTTATTGCAAGAGTAGGTGCAGGACTGGAAAGCATCGACTGTGACTATGCAACAGCAAAAGGGGTGCATTTAATAGCGGCACCGGAAGGAAATCGCAATGCGGTTGGGGAACATGCTTTGGGCATGCTGCTGTCCTTGTTTAACAAGCTTAACAAAGCCGACAGGGAAGTGCGGAGCGGACACTGGAACCGGGAACCGAATCGCGGCCATGAGCTGGACGGTAAAACGGTTGGGATCATCGGTTACGGAAATATGGGGAAATCCTTTGCTAAAAAGCTGCGGGGATTTGATGTGGAGGTGCTGTGTTATGATATCCTGGATAATGTAGGCGACGGAAATGCACGCCAGGTTTCATTGCTCGAATTGCAGAAAAGAGCCGATGTGCTGAGTTTGCATACGCCCTGGACGCCGGAAACCGATAAGATGATCAATACTGATTTTATCGATGCCTTTTCAAAACCGTTCTGGTTTATCAATACCGCAAGAGGAAACAGTGTGGTTACCGCTGATTTGGTTACCGCCATGAAAACGGGTAAAATTCTGGGAGCCGGATTAGACGTGCTGGAATATGAAAAATTATCTTTCGAAAACCTGTTTACCGATGGGCAAACGCCGGATGCTTTTCAGTATTTACTGGAATCGGAAAATGTATTGTTAACACCGCATATTGCCGGATGGACGGTGGAAAGTAAAGAAAAACTGGCACAGGTGATCGTTGATAAGATTGTTAAGCACTATAAACATGAATAAGATAGCCTATTATTTAGTGATTCTCGTTGGAGTCATTACCTGTCTGAGCTTCTTTCCGCATGCGTTTTTAGGAATGAAAGCGGTGATGGAGCATATTGCCAAAGGAGAAATACAGGAGCCGGCTGCGAACGGAATGCGGATGATCTGGTTTTATTCGTCCGTAATGATGCTGCTAAGCGGGATGTGGATGCTTTTTTTGGCAAAACCCATAAAAGAAGGGCAGTTCCGGGCCAGAGTACAAATGTTGCTGCTGGGTTTGGGATTGAGTATCTTTGGATTGGGATGTACGTATATTTCGGGAGAAATAGATCATATGTTTTTATTTACTATTGAAGGAATATTGCTGTTGCTGGCAGTGACCTTGTTTTTTAAAAATCAGAACCATGGATAAAAAAGAAATTAAAAGAGTTACCGGATTAGGAGGTTTTTTCTTTAAGAGCGAAAACCCGGATGCAATTAAGGAATGGTATAAAGATCGTTTGGGACTTCCTGTCGATGCTTATGGCTGTTCGTTTCAGTGGAAAGACAAAGATGGCAATGACGGTTCTACGCAATGGTCGCCGTTTTCAAAAGATACTAATTATTTCAAACCCAGTGAAAAACAGTTTATGATGAATTTCAGGGTGGATAATCTGGTGGCTTTGCTGGAGGTGTTGCGGGAAGAAGGAGTTACGATTGTTGGTGAGATGGAGGAGTACGAATACGGGAAATTTGGCTGGATTATGGATCCGGAAGGAAACAAAATTGAACTTTGGGAGCCGAATGATGATGCTTTTCTATAAAAAGTACTATATTCGCTACATAATCAATCTAATCAAAACAAAAAATGGAAGTAAAAAGTTCAATGTCAGAGGATTGGAATAATCCTCAAATCCCGGAATTTAAGGTCGATCCGATCATGGTTTTAGTCTTCGGATTTCTAACGTGCGGGTTATACCTTATCTACTGGAATATTAAAGTTGCAGAAGTTTTAAATGCTGTAGCCGGGAAACAAATCATTTCACAGCCGGTTGCTATTTTTTCCGGATGTTGTATGCCTGTTAACTTGTATTATTACTACATAGCAGGTAAAGAAGGTCTACCAAAAGTATATGAGAAAATTGGTGAGCCAAACAAAGACCAATCGGTTCTTTTATTAGTGTTAGGTTTTATTTTTCCAATGGTGGCAGCAATGATTGTACAAGGTGATATCAATAAGCTTTACAAATAATAAAAAGAAACAACTCAAAGTATATGGAATTATCGGGGCATTAATTACCCTGATAATTCCTTTTTTGCTTACGTTTCAAAACGAGCACAATCATCTGGATACGGCACAATCGCTTTGTCCTTTTAAAATGCTCACAGGCTTCCCGTGTCCCGGATGCGGGATTACGAAGTCCTTGGTATATATTTATGAAGGAGATTTGTACAGAAGTCTTTATTTTCATTTATTCGGGCCGTTAGTGTTTGTATTCTGTATCCTGACGGTAATTGTTTTAACAATAGAACTGATAACCGATAAAAGCTATTTCAGGGACATTTTTTACAGCCGTAAAATAGCCTATGTTTTAGGAGTTATACTGGTTGTGTATCATTTAATCCGACTGTATTATTTTATTTCCGATAATACTTTCGACGATATACTCCGGCAGTCTGTATGGAGATAAAAAAAGCGCCCTGATCATCTCAGGGCGCTTTTTTTATCATTCTTATATTTCTTATTCTCCTTTTTCATTGAGTTTTCTTTCCAGTTCAGCCTGAAACTCTTCCATAACCGGTTTAACGGTGCTTTCCGGTAAATCGGCAATTCGGATGTACATTAAGCCGTCTACTGCGTTGTTAAACAGCGGATCTACATTAAAGGCCACTACGCGTGCATTCTGTTTGATGTATTTTTTGATCAGTACCGGTAAACGAAGGCTTCCCGGTTCTACCTCATCAATGATCTTGTCAAATTTGTTCAAATCGGCTTCCGTTTCGTTAAAAACAAAATCTTTGTCGGCGTCTTTTAATTTAACCTTGTATTCTTTCTTAGGGTGGATGTACTGGGCAATATACGGGTCGTAATAATGCGACTTCATAAACTCAATCATCAGCGATTTGGAAAAATCGGAAAACTGGTTGCTGATACTCACGCCGCCAATCAGGAATTTGTGTTCCGGGTGGCGTAAAGTGGTGTGTACAATTCCTTTCCACAACAGGAATAAAGGCATTGGTTTTTGCTGGTATTCCTTAATGATAAAAGCACGTCCCATTTCGATAGATTTAGACATCATATCGTATAATTCCGGTTCGAAGCGGAACAGTTCGTGCAGGTAAAACCCGTTAATACCGAATTTTTTGTAAATCTCGGAGCCCAATCCCATACGGTAAGCTCCGGCGATACGTTTTGCATCATCATCCCATAAAAACATGTGGTGATAATATTTGTCGTATTGGTCTAAGTCTAAAGATTCGTTGGTGCCTTCTCCTACTTCTCTAAAAGTAATTTCTCTCAAACGGCCCACTTCGTGCAGGATATTCGGGATTTTATCGGCAGTCACTAAGAAAACTTCGTAGTTCTTGCTTTGTAAAAGACGGTAATCGCCTTTTCGCAATTCGGTTACTTCCTGTAAGATCTTTTCGTTATTGGCAGGATTGGCAATTTGCTTCGGACTGCTTTTAGGAAGTTGTAATTTTAAACTTGGAGGGGACAGTAATTTGCTTTCCGCTTCAAAAGAATTGGCAAGCATGTATGTTTTACGACGTAAGAATTCGGAATAAGCCTCAATGCTTTCATATTCGCACTGCTCGTTAACAGAGATCGGTTTCCCGATACGGACTTTTATTACCCTTTTTTTCTGTGTCAGTAATTCCGATGGTAATTTAGCCGTACGCAGTGTAGGGCTGATTTTGGATAACAAATAAAATAAACGGCTGTTTTTTGCGTGGAAATAAATAGGTACTACCGGAACATTCGCTTTTTTGATAAGCTTTAAAGCGCCTTCTTCCCAGGGTTTGTCCACAACAAGCTCATCGTCTTTATAGGTAGAAACTTCACCGGCCGGGAAAATACCCAATGGTTTTCCGTCACTTAAATGTCTGAGTGTTTCTTTAATGCCTACTACGCTGGATTTGGCATCCTTGTGATTTTCAAAAGGATTAACCGGCATAACATAAGGCTTTAACGGTTCGATGCGGTGTAATAAAAAGTTGGCAATAATTTTGAAATTCGGTTCTTTTTCAAGCATTAATTTCAATAGCAATATACCATCGATCCCACCTAAAGGATGATTGGAAATCGTAATATAAGCACCTTCTTTTGGTAATCTTTTAAGATCTTCTTCGGGAATTTCAAATTTTATCTGGAATTCGTCCAGAATTGCATTGAGAAATTCTACATCACTAAGATGTTTGTTTCTGTTATAAATCTTGTTAAGAGTAGAAATTTTCAATACCTTCATCAGTAACCAGCCTGAAAAAGTTCCTAAAAACCCGTATTTATCAGTGTTTATTGCCTTGGCAACTTCTTTAGCGGTAACTAAACCCATTTAATTTCGTTTTGAGCGAAAAACAAAGATAATAAATCTCATCTAACGCAAAAAGGCTTTGGTCTATTATTACGTTTTTTTTAATGAAGAATATAATTAGGTATTTGATTGTGAATGATTTGTTCTATTTCCATAATTCTTGTTTTAATTCTATTGGTTTTTACCTATTTTTGGAGAAAATGAAACAGTAACGATGAAAATTATCTCTTATAATGTCAACGGAATCCGTGCGGCAATCACTAAAGGGTTTTTAGATTGGCTGAAAAGTGCTGATCCTGATGTAATTTGCCTTCAGGAAATTAAAGCCACACAGGAACAGATTCCGTTATTGGATATAGAATTAGCCGGGTATCCGTATCATTATTGGTTCCCAGCGGAGAAAAAAGGCTATAGCGGTGTCGCGGTCTTATCGAAGATAAAACCGAATAATGTTGTTTTCGGAACCGGAATTCCGCACATGGATAAAGAAGGCAGAAACCTTAGGGTAGACTTTGATGATGTTTCGGTCATGAGTCTGTACCTGCCATCGGGAACAAACATCGACCGTCTGGATCATAAATTTATGTATATGGCCGATTTTCAGAACTATATCAACGAACTGAAAAAAGAGGTTCCGAATTTGATTATCTGTGGCGATTATAATATTTGTCACGAGGCAATTGATATCCATGATCCTATCCGAAATGCAAAAGTTTCCGGATTCCTGCCGGCAGAACGGGCATGGCTGGATGCTTTTATGAAAAGCGGCTTTGTGGACAGTTTCCGTCATTTTAACAAAGAACCGCATCATTACAGCTGGTGGAGCTACAGGGCAAATGCAAGAGCGAATAACAAAGGCTGGAGAATTGACTATAACCTGGTGAGCGAACCTTTAAAAGAAAGAATGAAGCGTGCGGTTATTTTACCGGAAGCCAAACATTCTGACCACTGCCCGGTTTTATTAGAAATAGAATAATCAAAATACCACTAAAGATGATTAAAAAAATGTCTATTGGAGTTTTGGCTTTAGCCTTATCAACTTCATGTGTTTCTAAAAAAATATACACGGATTTAGAAACGAAATTTGCCGATTTAAAGAAAGAAAACCGTCAGTTATCCGATGAAAATACGGCTTTAAGTAAAGATAAAAATCAATTGGACCTGTTGTCAAAAGATTTACAGGGGCAATTGGACAAGCTGAAAGCAGAGCGTGACAAACTGGCTTCCGACTATGCGGCATCCAAAAACAGCCTGAACACATTACAGTCTTCTTATAAGGCATTGGAAAAAAACAGTGATGATGCTTTACAGAGCAATATGAACAAAAACCGTGAACTTTTAGCACAGCTGGAAGCCAAAGAAAAAGCTTTGGCAGCAGAAAGAGACCGTCTGGAAAAACTGAAGAACGATTTAAAAGACCGTTCGGACAGGGTTAACGAGCTGGAAAGCATGATTGCAGAAAAAGAGGCGAGTATGAAAAAACTGAAAGAAACCCTTTCCAAAGCCTTAAATGCATTTGAAGGAAAAGGATTGACAGTGGAGCATAAAAACGGAAAAGTTTACGTTTCGATGGAGAATAAATTGTTATTCGGAACCGGAAGCTGGGCTGTAGGTACAGAAGGAAGAAAAGCAGTTGTAGCTGTTGGTAAGGTATTGGGTGACAACCCGGAAATTACTGTGCTGATTGAAGGCCACACGGATAATGATAAATTTGCAGGAGCTGTTGGACAAATCGAAAACAACTGGGATCTGTCTACAAAAAGAGCTACGGCAATTGTGAACATCCTGGCGGAGAACAAAGCGATCGACAAGAAAAACCTGACCGCGGCCGGTAGAGGAGAATATGCTCCGATAGCGACGAATGATACCGCAGAAGGAAAATCGAAAAACCGTAGAATTGAAATTATTCTGACGCCAAAACTGGATGAAATTTCTAAAATGCTGAATGATATTAACTAAGCATTGTTAAACATAAAAAAGAGAGGTTCAGTATGTAAATGCTGAACCTTTATTTTTGCGTACTTTTGAAACCCATAATTTTCGATACATTTTACAAAATGAAATATACGACATTACCCCATACCGATGTGAAAGTCAGTAGTATCTGTCTGGGAACCATGACTTTTGGCGAACAGAATACCGAAGCGGAAGCTCATGAACAACTGGATTTTGCCCTGGATAAGGGAATCAATTTTCTGGATACTGCCGAAATGTATCCGGTAGCCGCACGCCAGGAAACAACCGGAAGAACGGAACGTTATATCGGAAGCTGGCTGCAAAAAAACGGAAACCGCGATAAAGTAGTGATTGCAACCAAAATTGCCGGTCCAAACCGCGGCATGGAATACCTGAGAGATGATCTGAGTTTTACTCCTGCAAATATCCGGCAGGCTTTGGAGAAAAGCCTGACCCAGCTGCGAACGGATTATATCGATTTGTACCAGCTGCATTGGCCGGAACGGAAATCGAATATGTTCGGACAACGGGGTTTTACCATTCAGGACGATGCCTGGGAAGATAATTTTAAGGCTGTTCTGGAAACATTTGATGCTTTGATCAAAGAAGGGAAGATCCGCCATATCGGAGTGTCTAACGAAACACCGTGGGGCGTAATGCGTTTTCTGGAAGAAAGCAAGCAGCATGGCTTACCGCGTATTAAAACGATACAAAATCCGTATTCCTTACTGAACCGGACGTTCGAAGTAGGCTTGTCGGAAACCTGTTATCGCGAAAAAGTAGGTTTGTTGGCCTATTCTCCTTTGGGATTCGGAACGCTGACCGGGAAGTTTTTAACCGGGGAACATCCGAATGCACGAATTAAGTTATTCCCGCGATTCTCGCGTTATTCCAGTGCACAATCCACAAATGCGGTACGAAAATACCAGGAAGTTGCGCATTCCTTTGGGCTGACGTTAACCGAAATGGCTCTGGCTTTTGTGCAGCAGCAGCAATTTGTGACAGCGACCATTATAGGAGCGACGAATTTGGAACAACTGGATGAAAATATTAAAACGCATAGCATTACCCTTACGGATGAAATGATCAAAGCGATTAACTATATTCAGGAGCTAATTCCAAATCCGGCGCCGTAAAAATTACTCTATAGCCAATTTATGGGTGGCGGTGTTGCCGTTATTATCCATAATGTGTAAAAGATACAAACCTGTAGCCAGATGCGATGTTTTAATCGTGTTTAGCTCCGGGTTTTGTGTTTTCTGGAAAGCAACCTGTTTTCCGTTCATGTCAAAAACCGTTACTTCCGTAGGGAAATTGCTTCCGGATGATTTGATGTTTATTTCGGCTCTGGCCGGATTAGGATAAACGGTAAAAGCCGTTTTGCTGAAATCGGATGTGCCTAAAGAACTGTCCTTGATTTTATAGATGGTTCCGTTGTTAATGGAGCCCACATACAATTCGCCGTTATTATCCTCACCAAAAGTCACAAAGCTGTTTCCGCTGAAATTGGCCGAATATGTGATGTTTCCGGAGTTGTCAACCATTCCTATTTTGGACGCGCAGTAATCCGTGAAAAAATACTTGTTCTGGAAGTTCGGATACGTGGTTCCGGTATAGACATAACCACCCGTTATCGAGCAGTTTCCGGCAGAGTGTGTGGTTACTGCTAACGGGAAAGTCATCGTGGATTGTGCCGCACAACCGGTGGCATTATAAGCGGCGTTGCCTTCATAACAGCGCCAGCCGTAATTTAATCCGGCCTGAGTGGAACTTACTTTGTTGATCTCTTCAAAATTATTCTGACCTACATCGGCAATCCACAAATCGCCATTGCTTCGGTTAAACGAAAATTTCCAGGGATTTCGGACACCGATTGCCCAGATCTCGTCGGCACCGGCAATACCCACATAAGGATTGTTCGCCGGGATGCCATAAGGCGTGCCGTTGTTAACGTCAATGCGAAGCATTTTTCCCAATAATTCATTGATGTTCTGTGCGCGGTTTTCCGGATCACCGCCGCTTCCGCCATCGCCCATACCGATATAGAGGTATCCGTCCGGACCAAATTTAACAGAACCGCCATTGTGGTTGGAATACGGCTGTGTAATCGTCAGCAGTATGCTGGCACTCGAAGCATTGGCAACATCGGGATTGCCGCTGTTCACGCTATAACGGGAAATAACCGTATTGCCAGCCGTGTTCGTATAATTCACATAGAAAAACCCGTTCGTGCTGTAATTTGGGTGAAAGGCAAGTCCTAATAGTCCGCGTTCGCCACCGGAACTAATAATGCCGGAAAGATTAAGGAAAGGCGTTGGGTTAACGGTTCCGTTAGCATTTAATATTTTAATGGCACCGCCTCTTTCTACGACAAAGAGACGGGTGTCACCGGCATGGGTGATTTCTACAGGGCTTGAAAATCCGGTTCCGAAACTTTCCAGAGCGACTGTTTGGGAAAAACAGATGCCCGTGACAAGTAACATAAGGGGAAGTAATGCTTTTTTCATAGGTTATGTTGTTAAGTTGGTTGTAGTAAATTTAGTAAAAAATAATTAGGAAGCTGTGCAACTGTTTAATTTTGAGTGTTGTAATTAGAATGCTATGGTCGGTAATTGTTGGCTGTTCATCGGATTTCAGGAGCTTTATCGGTATATCAACGGGGTTACTTTTTTAGGTTATTGCAAAAAAAATAAACAAATGGTTATGGGGTAAAGCTAAAGTGTTTTTTAAAACAAAAAGTTGTATAGTGTTGTTTTTTAATGTTTTATGCTTGTTTTTTAAAAGTGTTTTATTTATGTTTACAGAATAGATGCCCTCCAAGTAATAATTTTAAAGCAGGTTTGTAGCATTACAATTTGCTTTATTGAACTTTAGAATATACGCCATGCTACAGAAAATGAAAGAATTAGGAGTACTCTTCTCCTTGTGTTTTGTATGTGTCTTTTCCGGATGTGAAAAAGATACTTTTGAGGAAACCTTTGAAAAGAAAGGAAATCCGCTTACGATTAAAAAGCTACCTTTTGAATCGTTGAAAAACAATCCCGCCCTATTACATAAACTGGAGCAGCTCAATGCAAAAAAAGCAGCTTTTTTGGGAAAAACGGTAACCGACCCGGTCCATAATTTTTCCTTTGACACCGAAGACGTAACGTATATTGAAAATGGAAGCCAGCATTCGTATACTTTCCCGATTGTAAGAACGGTACCCGGTTTATATGTGGAAAATCTGGTGTTAAACAGGGAAGAAGACGGTGTTTACCATGCTTATATTACAACATATAAACTAAGCCGGGAGCAGGTATTGCGGCTGGAGACTGTTGGCAGCCTGAATGATAAAATGACAATCCGGGCCTTACCGGATTTTGATATGGCTGTTTTAGGGAAAGGTAAATTAAAACCCTGCCATACATTGATAACGGTTCCGGCGGCCTGGAACGAACAAGGGCAGGTTACCCATAGCGAGCTTATTGAATTAATCGATAAGGATTGTATCGACCAGCTCAATAGCGGCGGACAAACAAGTACCGGTGATGGGAATTCCGGTAATGGAGGCGCTTCAGATGGCGGTTGGGGCGGCTGGATGGGAACCGGCTATGACACTGGTGTTTATGATCCGCCGGGAACTGATACCGGTAATGATACCGGAGCTGAAGGAAATGTTGGCCATGTAGGGGGAGGTGGTGCTGTTTATGGAGACGGTTCACCCGTTATTACCACTCCGGTAGTACCGATGACATTTACATCATTTATAAAAAATTTTAAACAGGGAGTGAGCCAGCTGGTTCCGGATCATCAATGGTGGAATACAACAAACGGGAAAAAGATAGTTCAATATTTACAGCATAATTTTAATAGCCAAACAGGATCCGTTGATTTTCAGGTGTCGGAGTTTGTGACTTGGGCTGTTGGGTATTTTAACCTGCATCCTGATGTAACTTGGGCACAGTTTGAGAATTGGTTTTTAATACCAAATGAAGGAAAGGATGGGGATTATGATAGTGAGTTTTGGGAAGATCCTAATCTTACTTTTCAACAGCAACAGTTGCCCTCATGGAATGACTTTAATTCTGCTTATTTAAGAAATCAAGATGGTACATGTATGACGGGCGCTGATAATGTATATGGATATATTGGAGGTGAAGTATGGGAAACTAGATTACAATATCCAAATGATACGGAGAATACTTGTGCCTTGAAAGTATCTAGAGCACTTAATTATTCAGGCATTATGATACCTCAACTTCTTAAACCAAATGGATTAAAACTAACTGTTAAAGGAGCTGACGGTAAATATTATTTTTTGAATGCTAAGGCATTATATTCTTGGATGAAGAAAACTTTTGGGACACCCAATTTACATTTAAATACGGTACAAGGAGGAGCCTATGGTCAGAATTTTTCACAACATTTGACTCCAAATAAAGGTATTTATATAATGTTGCCTATAAATCCAAGTTTATTTGGAGCATCGGGACATTGTGATATATTTGATGGAATTAATTGTGGAAATAGTTGCTATTTTGGAAACAATGTACAAGAAATCAATTTATGGATATTAAACTAAGAATAAGATGAAAAAAACCGGAATATTTTTCCTGATTATATTAATGTTTTATGGGTGTTCTACTTTAAAACAGCATGAAAAGAAAGAGTATAAGGAACGTTTTAAAACGGAATTTCTTTGCCAATGTTTAAAATATGGTTTTAATGAATCAAAAGAAATAAAGAAATTATTAAAAGAGGATAAAAGTCTGGTTTTTGACGAACCATTTGATAAAAAACACGGGGCTATTGAAGAATTGGCAAAGTTAACATATCAAAAGATTCGTAAGGATTCTATAAATACAATAGGAAAAGTTGCGGAAGGAGCAGAAGGGAAAAAAGTTTTTCAACAATGTTTGAAGGTTTACAATAGTAAAAAAATAGATTCATTGGCGATTCTTTATTATAAAAAAAGGAATGATCAGCGTGATGAATAACGGCTTTGTAATTGTTAAACACATTGAGTTAGTTACAGTATTAGTTTTTAATAATATTGAAACCAAAGCAATACCATGAGAAAAAAGTCTTTCTTTTGATTTGAAACGACAATTGCTGATAAGGAATATTGACTTTGGTTATAAAGGAAAGAGTATTAAACTAAGAATAAGATGAAAAAAATATTGTGTTTTATATTTCTGCTAACGAGCTTGAGTACTTTTAAGATGACAGCCCAGATTATTGACAAGGATACCATTTTTTTACTAAATGAAAAATCACAAAAAGTATATATTGAACCCAATAAGAATTCAGAACACTATACTTTTTTTAAAACCTTTGAATCTGAAATAAAGACAAATAAAAAGAGTAGTAAAAACGAAAAATGGATTCCGATTTATAGTTATAATGGAGCATACTATCTCTATGTTCCCTGTGATTCCGGTTATAATAGAAAAATAGAATTGACAGAAAAAAAACTTACGGTTGAAGATTTTGAAAGTTCCGTTTATGAAATTAGAAAAATTAATAGTGCTTCAAAAGAGGTCTTCACCTTTTTATATGAAGACTATGGAGGGAACAAGGCATCTTTAGAATATACTATTTTTGACAAGCAAAAAGGGATAGCAATATTTAAGTTTGAAAACAGGTATAGTCTTATGATAAATGAAAAAAATCTTAAGGATTTTCCAATTATTGTTAACGAATGTAAGTTTGAAAAAGTGAAAGAATTTACGTTCGACGAACCGGATTATAAACAGCTTCTTAAACAAATAAAATAGCTTAAAAAAACAAAGCCCCTCAATTGAGGGGCTTTTGATTAAAGATTGCTCATTACTTTATCTTTCGGATATTTTACCACATAACTGATGCGGATTTTTTTGGTCTCATTCGGTTTTAAATTGAGCTCCCATGTTAGCAAACCACTTTCGGTATTAACTTTAGCACCGTCTTTTTGTTTGAGTTCAATCTCAATTTCCTTATCGGTACTTAACGGATACTGGTCTTCCAGTTTCATGACAATCGCTTCTTTTTTATTGTTGCGGATCGTAATGTCGTACGTAAATGTCTGCTCTTTTTTAGAAGACAGGAATTTGGTGCCGGATTTATCGGTTATTTTTTCTCTGGTAATAGACACTTTTTTATCACGTCCCATACTCAGGTTTAACGTGTCGGCCGTTTGTCCCGGGTTGATAATGGTTTTGCCCACATACATGCCTTCAAAAATAATATTTGCTTCTCCTTTTAACAGGTTGTATTTGCCATAATCGGTAATCTCTGCCAGCAGGAATGATTCTTTGTCAAATTTCGGTGCTGCATAATATTTGTAAGTAGCCGGCAATTGGATCTCTTTTAAAGCCACGCTGTGTACTTTGCCGTTCGATAAAATATCATACGGAATATCAATATCAAAAGAAATATTCAGCTGGTTCTCGTTGATCAAGGTGTAATCGGAAACAGAGCTGGCTACTGCAATCCCGGAAACTTTACCTCTTAGACTGGGAGCACTGGTTACCACAACTTCCTGTAATTCCTTACGGGCATAGTCAGCATTGTTGTATAGCGGTTGCTGGTACGCTAAAAACCACGGTCTGATTGTTGGCGCCTGATTGTTCTGGTTTGGCATACCGCTGGAAAGCGTTAATTTTACTTTTTTCCAGTCTACTCCTGTATTTTGAACAATCTGTGCCTTGTACATCATGTTTATAGGCGAGGTTACATTATCGGCTCTCAGGTCATAAAAAGGAACCCAGCGTGCATTATTGGTAAGATAGGAAATTTCAAGCGGAATGTTTCCTGCTGTCTGATTCATGACCTGTAAAACCAGTTTCCCGCTTGCATTTTTCTCTTCCTTATTGGTGTTAATTTCCAGCTTACTGTTGAGTTTCGTTAGCAGCGCATTGAGGTTTTTCTCTTTTTCGGTAATCGCATTTACAGAATTGCTGATCTCTGTTCGCTTTGATTTGTAATACTCTACCATTTTCATTAATTCAGACACGTTTAACCCGGAATTCTGTCCGTAAATCTGCTGGTTTTTATCCAGCATCTCAATGGTCTTGATTTCTGAAATTTTAATGTTGGCAAGCCTCTCCAGATCTTTCTGAACCAGTTTGATACTGTCTCTTACTTTTTTGATAGCTGGTGAACTTTCGTCCAGATCGTATTCGGAGATATAATCATTGGTAAATTGCGTAGACAAAACGGTTACGGTTGAAGGAGCGCCTATCTGTACGGAATTTTCATTCAGGTAATTGGCGATGTTTTTAATGACAATCTCATGGGTTCCGGCAGGAATATTCACGGTCGCCGATTGTGCAATTTCGGCTGCGTTAAAATATACTGTTACGTCTTTTACTTTGGCGGTGGTAAATACCGGTTTTTGCGCCAGCGCAATACCGGGAATGGCAAATAATAAGGTGATGATGAACTTTTTCATTGTCAATGTTTTTATGATGATAAATATAGGATTTTACTTTTATTTCTCGACAGTATATCCTTTTGCTTTGGCATAGGCCGTAATGGAACTATTAATGGCATTTCCCAGATCGTCCTGCGATTTTGTTTTTTTATTTTCGGTATCAATATACTCCTGGCGTTTTTTAGCAAGCTGTGCGATTTCCTGCTGAATGCTCTCGCGTTCCTTTGTTTTTGCCTCAATAAGGGTTTTTAGCTCTGCCTTGCTTTTGTTTTGCAATTCTTTGGGCAGTTCTTCTTTCCTGATTTTGGCGATGGCATCTTTGTCTTCTTTTACCTTGTCAACCAGATCCCAGCTTTCGTTTTTATAAATGGCTTTCGATTTGCTAACGGCACGTTCGGCATAGTTGGCAGCCGATACGCTTTCGGCATTTTTATCCTGTACTTCCTGATTCATCTTTTTTGCCCGTCCGCTGGCACCATAACCAATATAAGTAGCATTGATACGACTGCTGCAATCGGCTATTTTGGCATCATAAGGAGTCAGAATGTACTGCACTGCCAGGTTGGAGTTGATATTGAAATATTTCCCTTTTCCTGTTTCGGCACCGTTTTTCCATAAGGAGCTGATACCTTCGTCATAATCACCACAGAAAATAGTGTTCACATAAATGTCCTTTTTCAACGCATCACTAATGGCTTCCTTATAAGAAATACTGCCCTGATCAAAAGCCTCATTTCCGGCAATATAAATAAGCTTCATGCTGTTGGTGTCGGTCTTCCATTGCAATTGTCTGGTCGCGTCCTGAATAACGGCGCCGCAATATTCAGCACCGCCGTTTGTACGTAAGGAAAACAGCTTTTCCGAAATCAGGTCCAGATCTGTCGAGAGCGGTGTCACCTGGCGGATATAATTAGCGGTCTGGGACAACCCGTTGTTGCCGTATTCGTACAGCGCAATTTCAATATCGGGTGTTTTGCCATTGTATTTTAAAGTAGTCAGTGTGTTAACGATATTCCAGAGGCGGGATTTAGCTTGGTCGATCAAGCCATCCATGCTATTGGAAGTATCCAGCAAAAGTGCTACCTGAATTTTGGTGTTTTCTGCTTTATGAATTGCCGCCGTTTGCGGATTAACGGTCGTTGCGGTATGGGCAAACGAAAAAACGGTTGCCAGAAGTGCTGCGGTTAGGAATGTTGCTTTCATGATATTATTGCTGTAATAATTTAATATCGTTTTCTATTGTCAGGATCAAAAGACAGGTTGCAGTACAGAAAACCGGACTGGTAATGCAGTGGTGCCCGTTCCAGCTTCCGTTTTGGTTTTGGATTTTTAGAATTTTCCCGCCCACATTATCATACCAGTTTTTCCAGTCGCTGTCTTTTTTAACCAGCATGGATTCCCCGGTTTGTAAAAAGCTCATGAATTCTTCGCCGCCATTGTTGCCAAAACCGTTCATTACCTGGTTGTCCATTGCCTGTACTTTTGCAGCTTTATAAACCTTAGCTGCTGCGGCATAAGAAAGTGCTTTATCCTTATTAACCCCTATTTTTTCAAGATTCTGGGTGTTCAGTTCCGCCTTTTTGCTGATTTTACCTTCGGCTTTGGCCTTTTCAAATAATTCTTCGGCTTCTTTGGCTTCCGAAGCACTGCCTCTCACCGAACTACTCACGGCATATAGCACGATTCCGGCACCGTCTTCTGTTTTAGCGGTATTGTTTTCGGCATCATAATTACCTTTCTGGTAATTCCGGGCAGCAGTCATTTTATCCGGGTCTACTTTTATATTCTTGTTTTTGGAAGCCTGCTCCAAAGCAGCATTGGCAAAAGAAGACTGTAAAACACCTGCCCAGCCGGCACCGGAAACTTTTCCGTTTGCATCATATGATTTCTCTATTTTGCCAACACAAATCTGGATGGCATTTTCTACCCGTTTGGTCAGCGCTTTATCGGATACTGTAGGAACCAGCTGGTTCAGGAACTGTAAGGTTAAAACGGCATCAATGTTTGCTCCTAATTTTTGCTGGATCTGAGTGCCGCGAACCGGAGTTATGAATTCTTTATTTTTATTTTCTTCAACCTGATGCAGTAAATAATTCAAAGCCGCCGTTAGCTGTTGTTTGTACCTTCCTTTCTCAATACTAAAACCCATCCGGTACAGACTCATCGCAGCCATAGCTGTTGTTGCCGGGTCGGAACTAACGGCATGCGGATTCATTTCGCCCTGGTTGCTGTGGGAACCGGCGCCCCAGCCGCCGTCTTTGTTTTGTGCTTCCGCTAGCCATTTTTCCCCTTTGTCAAGACTGGCTTTTAGTCCGGAAGCATTTTTGTAAACCGAATACCGGTCTACCGGCTGTTCTCCCATAACCGACATGAAAACGCAGGGTTTTTCCGGTGTTGCGGTTTTGATGATCGGTGTAATCAATCCCGTATCGGGAGTGTTTTCAACTTTTAAGGCAACTCCCGTTAGCAGAACAGAAGCGGTCAATGCTATTACAATGTTTTCAGCTTTCATGTTTTTTGATTTTAAGATTACAGTTCAAAAGTATCAAGAGTAATCATGCGTTTTTTTCAGAATGGGTGAAACGGTATTTTAACTTGGTGAAAGGCCCGTTTGGGATTAATGGGTTTGTTTTGAGGTATTCAGATTCAGGGTTTTCAAATCACCGTTAGGCGTAATCAGTATAAACTCTTTGTCTGTTTTTGAAGCCGGTTTCTTTTCCCGGTTAATGGCCATTTTGATTTCATATTGCACCTGAATTACCGGTTCGAGTACTGTAGCATTAATGACAAAATCAAATTCCTTGTTGAAAACCGGCTGGTAGAATAGCGTAGTGGATTTACCGGCCTGGTTGATATTGGCGGCTCTCTTTAAGTTAAGGGAAGAACTGTTATAGGCTTCATAGGATTTATACATTTCCACGGGTAATGTCACACTGTATCCGTCGGCAATCTTTTTCTCCACATTGCCGAAAGTCTCTCCCAGCAGCAGCTCATAGTTTTTAACCTTTTCCTGAACCAGCAGCTTTGCCCTGTTCATCATTTCTTTTTTAATGGTTTCCAGAGTGCTGGAAAAATAATCCACTCTAACCAGGTCATAAACCTCATGGTTGGACAATATGCTGATAAAATCATTCAGCTGATTCGGATCGGAAAATTTGATATGAATGTTCTTTTTCAGTTCAAAACCTGCCGGTATTTCATTGTAGGTTTTCCGGCTAAAGATTTTTTTCTCGACTTCATATTCATAAACGGGAACAAAAGAAATCATGTCTACAAAGGTTTCGACACCTTTTTTAAGCCTGATCTCCGCGAGGGACTGTGCAATCCGTTTGTCGATTAACTCGTTTACCTCCTGAGTGGTTTTGCCCGTTTGGGTGGTGCTGAAAATAGCCACATAGGCATCCGCTTTTACATTGGCAAGGCCTTTAACACTCACCATAACATCGGCATTGGAAGGAAAGCTGATGTTGATCGCATTGTCGGTAAAACGCACCTGGTTCTGATAATTGATATTCCCGGAAACCTGTCCGGCAGCTAATTGGCATAGGATTAGCATGACAAAAAGAGTAAAAGATTTTTTCATGATTGCGGTTTTAATTGTACGGGACAAATCTATTGATCGAAAAAACGTACTTTTGGTAGAAAGGGTGAACCGGTCTTTTGACTTGGTGAAAAGTATAGGAAAGCAATTTGAAATGAAGTTACTTTACACTCTGAAAATAACTTATTTGTAATGCGTATTTTATCAATTGGTTTCGGACTTCTTTTTTTAGTGTTGCTGTTTCCGCAAGGAATAACGGCGCAGCAGATTTCTACTGTAAATGCTAAAAAAAGTGCCAATGCCAAAATCAGCAAAGCAGCCGAAGAACTATCCAATTCACTGAATGAAAACGATGAGGTAAAAATTGCCGGCAGTTATGAAAAACTGGCGCAGGAATTTATTGATATAGCCGATTATACCAAAGGGGAGGAATACCTCAAAAAAGCATTGGAAAGCTATACCAGACTTAACCGGAAACCGGATCTGGCAAGAGTGACCCGAAGCCTGGCGCGGGTTCAGGAAAATCAGAGTAAATATAAGGATGCGATCCAGAACTACCAGATTGCCGGTGAAATCGCCACGGAAAAAAATCAGGAACTGGTTAATCAGAGTGATGCCAAACGACTAAAAAGTGCTGCGAATCCTGCGGCACAATACAATTATGTTAATGCCAAGATCCAGTTGCTTGAAAAAGAAAGCCGCAAAGAAGAAGTCGCGGATGCGTATGTGCAGAAGGCGGAAATGAATTTGCAGCAAAAAGATAAGGCGGAAGCGATTGAAAGTTACAACCAGGCAATTTCCTTTGCGAAAGACAAACCGGAAACGGTAATCAAGTTAAAAAATGAAATAGCCAAAGTGTACACGGCCGACAACCAGTTTGACGCAGCACTCGGAATCTCGGAAAAACTGCTGAAAGAAGCCCGGTCTAAAAAAGATTTTGATACCGAAATAGCCCAATTGCAATCGATAGCAACGATCTATTTTAAAAAGAAAGAACCGGAAAAAGCAGTAGCGCAGCTAAAAGCAGCTTATGAACTGGCCACACGGCAAGGTAAAACGGATGAGGTTAAAAAAAGCCTTTCCCAACTGCTGGATTACTATAAAAAAACAGGAAAAGACAAAGAAAGCATTCTGCTGTACGAACAGTTCTTCCGGAATTTTGAAAAACTTATTCATGCCGACAGTTCACTGGCGGATACCAAAAACTTCCAGGTGACAGAAGAAAAAATCCGGCAGCTTGAAAAGGAAAAAGTTTTAAAGGATGAACTGATCGCAAAGAAAAACACCTTTAACTATTTCCTGATCGGTTCGATTGTACTGCTGTTAGTGCTTTTCGGATTGATCATAAAAGCGCTGTATGCTATTAAAACCAAGAATAAGGAAATTGCGCTGCAGTCGCTGCGCCGGGAAATGAACCCGCATTTTATTTTTAACAGCCTGAACAGTGTGAACCAGTTTATTTCGCAAAACAGGGAGCTGGAAGCTAATAAATACCTGACGTCCTATTCGAACCTGATGCGGAACATGATGGAAAATTCCAATAAGGACTTTATTGCTTTGGGCAGTGAAGTCGAACAGCTTCGGAAATACCTGGATCTGGAACACATGCGTTTTGAAGATCAGTTTGACTACCAGATCACGGTGGATGACAATCTGGATGCCGAAACGATTTTGATCCCGAACATGATCATCCAGCCGCATCTTGAAAATGCAATCTGGCACGGACTGCGCTATAAAGAAGGAAAGGGATTGCTACAGCTGGGGTTTTACCTGAAAAACGGTACTGTAAGCGTGGTAATTGACGACAACGGTATCGGGTTAACCAAAAGTCAGGAACTCAAAACCAAAAACCAGAAAGTACACCAGTCCAGAGGGCTGACAAATACCAAAGAGCGGATCAGTTTGCTGAACGAACTGTATAAAAAAGAGATCACGCTATCGCTGCAGGAAAAACCGGAACCGGAAACCGGAACGATAGTAGTAATTAATTTTCCATTGATTGAAAGAATATGATGACTTTGCAAAAAATAAAAAGTGTTATCGTTGAAGACGAGTCGGCGGCAAGGGAAGTGCTTAAAAATTACCTGAGCAAATACTGTCCGCAGATTGAAGTTGTCGGGGAAGCCCAGAATATCAGAGAAGCCGTTCCGCTGCTTCATGAAATACGGCCGCAATTGGTTTTCCTGGATGTGGAAATGCCCTTCGGAAATGCTTTTGATGTATTGGAAGCCTGTAAAGAACTGCAGTTTGAAACCATTTTTGTCACTGCTTTCTCCGAGTATTCGTTAAAAGCACTCAATCAGAGTGCGGCGTATTATTTGCTGAAACCCATCAGTATTGAAGAACTGATCGTAGCGGTTAACAAAGTACAGCTGCAATTGCTCAATCAGGAGATCTTTAACCGCAACAAGATCATTGTGGAAAACTTCAGGGAACCCAATCCGGAACGGCAACAGGTTATTCTGCCCACGCTGGAAGGCTTTGAAGTGGCTAAAATGGAAGACATTGTCCGGCTGCGCGGGAACGGTAATTTTACCGATCTGTATTTACAGGATGGCAGTAAAAAAATGGTGTGCCGTTTTTTAAAACACTTTTCAGAGATTCTTCCTTTTCCGTTTTTACGGGTACATAAATCCCATATTATCAATGTGAACTTTGTGAAATCATACCACAAAGGAACAGGCGGCTATGTTACCTTGTTTGACGGTTCGGAAGTGGAAATCTCGCCTACTTACAAAGAGGAATTCCTTAAAAACTTCAAATAGATCTAGTAAACGATTTCCTTTATAAAAAGAGAATCGACAGGAATGCTGTCCTGTACTTTCAATTTCAGGAAAGAACGGGAACGTCCGGTTATCGTAAAAGGCATTTTGTAGCCAATGGTGTCTTCAGATTGCAAAACACCTCTGCGCAGCATCAGGTTCGTCAGGAAATTCTGGTGCTGGTTTGCAAAACCTTTCAAATGACCTTCGTTGTCAAACTGCCACATAAACTTTTTCGGTTTGGGAACAATACTCGCCAGGAACAAACATTCTTTAAGAGTCAGATCGGCCGGTCTTTTCTGGAAGTAAAATTGTGCGGCTTCTCCAATTCCGTATACATTCGGTCCCCATTCGATCACATTGAAATAGACTTCGAGCATACGCTGTTTGCTGGCAATGCGGTTGTTCTCCAGGATATAAACCAAAAGGATTTCCTCCAGTTTTCGCGACAATGTTTTTTCACGGGTCAGGAATACATTTTTAACCAGCTGCATACTGATGGTGCTGGCACCGCGGGCAAATTTTTTCGTACGGATATTTTTAACGATGGACTGTTTGAAGGCTTCGTTTATAAAGCCGCGATGGGACATAAACGAAGGATCTTCCGATGTCAGAACACTTTTTTGCAGGTAAGGGGATATCTGGTCTAAAGGCGTAAAATTCGGATTGGACGGGCCAACAACTATCGGGCGCTGCGGTACGCCGTTTTCCATAGCCCGATAGGTGAAAACACCATTTAGTTTGGCTAAATCGGCTTCTCCGTATTTGGTTATTTTCAGGTTCTCTTTGTTCAGCCTGCTGTCGAAAACAAGGGCATTCGGATTGTTTTTGTTGAACTGAAAATTCAGGTTATAATCAAAACTGCCTTCGGCTTCCATTCCTTCAAAATGGGTAAACAGCCCTTTTGGTAGTGAGGTGATAAAATCCTGGGCTTTCATTTTTGGAATAGCGACGCGCAAAGTATATACCGTGTCTTTTTCGGTGTTATATTCCATAAACGGCTGCACTTTTATAGCGTTTAGCTGCGCCCGGGAACTACTGTCGATAGCTACGAAATCACTTCCGAAAAGAAAGCGGTAATCCAGCCTCGCTTTTTCGATGACGACATCTTTTTTAGCAATTCGCGGATGATTGATCGTGAAATTGGTAATGGAAGTAAAACCGTCTACGTGCAGCTCGTTTCCTTCCATTTTTATTTTCTGTACATTCACGTGGATGCTGTCGAAACTTGACAGCAAATGGAAGCGCTCGTCTATATAGGGAACTTTTATTTTGGACGTGTCGCTGTTAAAGAAACGCAGGTCGGCCGTTTTGTTTCTCGGATCGGCAAGACCTTTTATCTTCCAGTTCTGTGAGAAAGTATTGGTCTGTACGGCTATGGAAGTTTGCAGCTGTTTTTCTTTCAGATCCAATTCGTTCATGTGCATGGTTACCTTTCTGCCCATATCGTCCATGCGTAACGAAAGATTTTGCAAGCGCATATTTGTGGGAACCAGATTGAGGGCTTTTGTGAGCAATCGGTAGGCGAGTTTCGCGTAATTTCTTTTTTCGTTATCGTTTTTGTCCTCTTTTTCTTTTTTGAGGAAGGCATCAAAATTGCGGCCGTTTTTGTTTTTAACCAGTTGGATAAAACCGTTATTCATTTCCAGTTGCTGCAATTGAATATCACCGGTTAATAATTGGAAAAGGCTGACTTTGGTTTTTATTTTTTCAACAGCGAGCAGGGTGTCCGCTTTTTTGGGAACTAAAACAATGTTTTGAAGGGACACACCGGTAAGGCCGTCAAAAGAAGCTCCTTTTATCGTCAGGACGCAATTGTATTCCGTGTCCAGTTTGGCTTCTGCTTTGGTAATTGCTTTCTGTAAAAGGGTATTACGAAAGATAAAAAGACCGGTAAATACGAGGGCAAAAAATAAAATAAAGCCTATAGAAAAGCGTATGATTTTTTGTCTTCTTGTGCTCATGCTTCTTCTTGTTTGTACAAAAATAGACTTTTTTAGAAAACCCGTTTTATAATACTATAGAAGAAAATGTTAATATCGTATAGTTTAGCAGAGGAAGTTACTCCTCTGCTGTTTATTTGCTAACGGTTGTAATAAGCGGTTATCGTTGTTTTGGCAAGGGTGTTGCTGTTGATGTAAAAACCTGCAATTGACGGATTGGTGTTTTTGTCCAGACCCAATGAAGCTGTTTTAAGGGCAAAAACAGTGATCTCATATTTATGCGGTTTGTCACCAACCGGCGGACACGGGCCTCCGTAGCCATAACTTCCGTAATCGTTGGTGCTTTGTATGGCTTCTTTGGGAAGCAGCAGCTTAGTAATATCGCCTGCTCCGGTTTTGATTTCTTTTGTAGTAGCGGGAAGATCAAACAGCACCCAGTGCGTCCAGCCTCTGCCGGTGGGAGCATCCGGATCATACATGATTACGGCAAAACTTTTGGTTCCTTCCGGGGCATTTTCCCAATGAAGTTCGGGGGAGCGATTTTCTCCGGTACAGCCAAAACCGTTAAAAACCTGTTTTTGGGTTGCCTGTCCCTGTAAATCGGTACTTTTTAAAGTAAAGGTTTGTGCGCTTGCCGAAAGCGATAGCAAAAGGCTTGCTGCGATGACATAAAGTGTTTTCATAAGAATTATTTTAGGTCAAAAGTAGTACGGACAGCTCTGTTAGCGCTATTTCCAAAAGACGTAAAAGTGTTGCTAAACGTCCAATTTATTATGCTGATACTGTTTCGGGGTCTGTCCGAATTTTTGTTTGAAGGCCTGGATAAAGCTGGATAAGCTCTGGTAACCGGTTTCAAGATATAGGTCATTTGCCCTGTATTCTGCCTGTAGGAGCTTTTGGGCGGCTGTTTCCAGTCGTTTTTCCTGCATCCACTTGATCGGGGAATTGTGGTAGATGGTTTTGAAATGGCGTTTGAAAGTTGAAACACTCATGTTGCACAAAAAAGCAAGCTCACTGATTTCAAGGTTGTTGTCTAAGTTATTGTGGATGATTTCCTGAATTTTTAGCTGCTGGCTTTTGTTTTGATTTTCCAGTAAATCAGCAACAGACAATCCTTTATTCTGAATAAAATAGAGCAGGATCTCTTCCATTTTTACTTTTTTTGCCAACACATCTGTCGGATCTATGTATGAAATGGATTTGAGAAAGTGCAGTATATATTCGTCGATGTCGCCTTTTAGTACAGCCGGTTGCTGCTGCGTTTTTGGAGCGGCTAATTGCGGGTATTTGAAGATAAATTCTGCCAGGAAATTATTGTCGAAAAATAAAAGCTGACTGCTGTATTCGTTTTCTAAAGTTGTCTTTTCGG
The DNA here is from genome assembly GCF_013389455.1 of Flavobacterium inviolabile. Classification (NCBI taxonomy): domain Bacteria; kingdom Pseudomonadati; phylum Bacteroidota; class Flavobacteriia; order Flavobacteriales; family Flavobacteriaceae; genus Flavobacterium; species Flavobacterium inviolabile. The sequence goes on from NZ_CP058278.1 coordinate 979,530, forward strand.
ACATCAAATAGTTTCCGGACTTCATAAACACATACTGCATGGATTCAATATGCTCTTTATAGTTTTCGTTATACAGCTGTTTTTGCCCCTTAAATAAAAAGCTGAACGTATTGTCTTTTAAAATAATCCTGCTTTTTTCGCATTCACTTGTGGTGTGGTAATGGTGCAGGAAAATACCGTCATTTGCGACAGGGTTTTTAAAAAAATCATCGGGTAGCAGGTATTGTTCCATGTTTTTCAGGTTAACGCAGCTAATAGCTGTTCGACTTCATTTTTCTGTTCGCTGTACTTTAGTTGTAATGCGGAGTTTTCGCCCATTCTGTTATAATATTCCAGGGCTTTACGGGCAAAGAATTTTTTGTGAAACGGCGATAATTCCGGAATCTGAGGGAAAAGGATGTGGAACAGCATTTCATAATAGGCCTGCCATTCGCGCTCGTTTTTATCGGTAACCGTGTTTTCTTTGGTCTTTTGCTGTACGTGAACCATTTCGTGTGCCAGTAAATTGAGCATCAGGACTAATGGAAATTCAAAAGTGTTTTCGGGAATCCGTATGAGCTGCGGTTCGCCAAACGAACCTTCGGTTGTCATCAGTATAAAATCGGGTCTGGCTTTTTCACGCAGTTCAAAGCCTTTGAAATTTGGGTTTTCCAGACCATATTCACGCAAAAGAAAATGAGCAGCGGCAATTGTGGCTCCTTCTTTATGAAGTGCATCAATGCGGAGTTGTATGGCTGCTAAAGATTTCATTCGTTAATCCTTAACCAAATAACTCGCTGACAACATCTTCAATTTTAGACACCAATTTGACGTTGATAATGGTATTCTTAAGCGTTACCTTGTTGTATTTGGAAACAAAAATGGTCGCAAATCCTAATTTTTCAGCTTCCTGAATACGCTGGTCGACACGGTTCACCGGACGTATTTCGCCGGATAGCCCTACCTCGCCGGCAAAACAAAAGTCTTTGCCCACCGGAATGTCTTCGTTAGACGATAAGATTGCTGCCACAACAGCAAGGTCAATAGCCGGATCGTCCACAGAAATTCCGCCGGTAACGTTCAGGAAGACGTCTTTGGCGCCCAAACGGAATCCGGCGCGTTTTTCCAGTACCGCCAGGATCATGTTTAAACGTTTGGCATTATAGCCGGTGGTGCTTCGCTGCGGCGTTCCGTAAACAGCTGTGCTAACCAAAGCCTGTATTTCGATCATCAGCGGTCGCATGCCTTCCAGAGTGGTGGCAATTGCCGTTCCGGAAAGTTCTTCTTCCTTGTGGGAGATCAGAATTTCAGACGGATTGGCGACTTCCCGTAGTCCGCTTCCCTGCATTTCATAAATTCCCAGTTCGGCTGTGGAACCGAAACGGTTTTTAAGCGAACGCAGGATACGGTAAATATGGTTTCTGTCGCCTTCAAATTGTAAAACGGTATCCACCATGTGCTCCAGTATCTTTGGCCCGGCAATGTTTCCGTCTTTGGTAATATGCCCGATAAGGATAACCGGGACATTGGTTTCTTTGGCATATTTGATCAGTTCGGCGGTGCATTCCCTGATCTGTGAGATACTTCCCGCCGATGATTCTATATAATCGGTGTGCAGCGTTTGAATGGAATCGATAATTACGATTTCCGGTTCAATGGCTTCAATTTGTTTAAAGATATTCTGCGTTTTGGTTTCGGTAAGGATATAGCAGTTGTCGCTGTTCGTGGTGATACGTTCTGCGCGCATTTTGATCTGCTTCTGACTTTCCTCGCCGGAAACGTATAATGTTTTATACGGTAATTTTAAAGAGATTTGCAGTAGTAATGTACTTTTTCCGATTCCGGGTTCTCCGCCCAAAAGGGTCAGGGAGCCGGGAACCAGACCGCCGCCTAAAACGCGGTTCAGCTCGCCGTCTGTGGTATCCATCCGTACTTCTTCGGCCGAATCGATCTCTTTTATTTTTAGCGGTTTGGAGGCTCTTTTTACTTCCGTGGAACTGGCTTTCCAGGCTGTTTTTTCTTCCTTTTGTATGATTTCCTCCACTATGGTGTTCCACTCTTTACAGGCATTGCACTGGCCTTGCCATTTGGAGTATTGGGTGCCGCAACTTTGGCAGAAGAAAGACGTTTTTAATTTGATAGCCATTCCGGTATTCTCTTGTTTTAGTAGTTTATCTTGTTTTTACAGCATCGGCTCTTTCCAGCATGCCGTCTTTGGTTAAATCACCAATCGGTTCCATGTTAAAGGCACTCATATAAGCTTTGTGCGCTTTTTTCATATCGCCCGTGTTTTCGTAGTATAAGCCTTTTTCATAGTCGCTGATCATGCTTTTCGGGTAGTTCTTTTTAGACAATTCGGCCAGCGTTAGCAGCTCTTCGTAGTTTTTGTTTTTTAAGATAGCGGCCTCAATGGCTTTAAAGTCATTTAAACGAACAGTAGGTTTGTAGCCCAGTTTCTTTTCAAGATTGGTGTATTTGTCAATTAAATACTGCGTGTGGCCTGTTGGCATTTTTGCAATTTTTTCCTGAAATTCCGTGGTGGAAATGGGCTGGTAACCGTCGAAAATATGGTAGGCAGCATTCGGAATAGCAAAGGTTACCAGTGAATAGTGGGAAAGTCCTTTGAATTCGTCAAAACGGTATTTTAAATTCGGATTGTTCAGGGCTTTTGCTTTTTCATCCAGCGCTTTCATGTTGGTCTGGATCTTCTTTAAATCCGCATCGGAAGTGGCCTGGTAATAGAAAATCGGTTTTTGAATAACGCCTAACCGCTCCGGTATTCTGGTTTCCATTTCGGGAGCAAGTTCCGGGCTCAGCGAGATATAGGCATTAAACAACGGATTGTCTTTGTACAGGTAAAAGTTTAAAAACCCGGCAGTCGTGTCTAATCCGGCAATCATGCGGAAAGGGGCTACACGGTATTTTTTTTCGATATAGGGCACTAATTCGGCACCGATAAATTCGAAGAATTTGGCTCCTTTTTCATTGGGAAGTCCGCCGTCGTCATAAGAAGTGTCGTATTCCCGTTCGTTGTTTTTATTCTGGTTGATGGCAACGATAATTACTTCCGGTAAATCATCCCAGTAAGCTCCATAGGAAAAAACACCGTAGAAAGGGTTTAATAAAAATTCACCGTCCAGGACAACCAATAGCGGGTATTTTTTATCCTTATTGCCCTCGTAAGAATCGGGCGTGATTATGGTTATTTCTCTTGTTTCGTTAAGTTTTTCCGATGGAAAAGCTTCGACCGTTTTTTGTGAGAATAGAGAATTTGTTAGTAAAAAAGTTACTAAGATTGCAAGTTTTTGTTTCATGTTTGTTAGTAGTTTCTCGTAGTTTGGAATAGAGAAGCAAGATAACAAAAATTATTTATTTCGGTGTAAAAGGGGTAATAACAAAAAGGCAAGTAATCCCATGATAATGATCAGGCCGGTTTGTGATGCCCACAGGATCCATCCGAATGTGGTTCCGGCTGTTTCGGGCACGGAATACAATAATAATATTTCGGAAATCAACAGCGGAAATGCGCCGAAACCACCATTTGTAAAGCTAATAGCAAGGCTTCCCACTACAAAAGCGGTTACCACCACACCAAAGCTGATGGCGCTGGTTTCCTTAATGGCAAAAATGGCAAAATAGAAGGTAAGTACATAACCAATCCAGATAACAGCTGTGTAAAACAGAAAAGCCCATTTGTTTGGCATTTGAAAAACACTCAGCACACCTTCAATCAGTCCGGATACTTTTTCTTTAATGATCAGGATAGGCTTCCATTTCGAATACAGGAATAATAACGTGATTACAATAAGAATGGTAACACCGCTTATCCCGATAACGGTTAGTTTCTGAATGGGGATTTTTTGGATTAAAAAGGTTTTCAGGTTGTCAAACTGTAACAGTAATGCGGTTAGCATCAACGATAGTAAGATGACCAGATCGATCACCCTTTCGGCTATGATGGAACCAAATGCCTTATCGAACGGAACGGTATTGTATTTTTTGACAATCAGTGCACGGGAAACTTCACCGGAACGGGGTATGGTTAAATTCATCAGGTAACCGATACAAACGGCAGACAGGTTGGTTTTGAATGCCGAAAAATAGCCCATGTGTTCCAGGCTGTATCGCCAGCGGTATCCTCTTGCGATCAAACTCACCAGTGAGAAAAAAGTGGAAATCAGGATGTAGTTATAATTGGCATTTTTAAAATAGCCTTTCATTTCTTCCAGCTGTTCCGGGGTGAATTTGTTGTATGCGTAATACACTAAAAAAACTCCCAACAAAAGTGGGAGCACAATACTGATTATCTTTTTAAATTTTTCTTTCAAAAGAATTACGTTAGGGAGTTATCATTCTCGTTAGGGAAAATAATGGAAGGTTTAAAGGTTTTAGCCTCGTCTGTACTTATAATTCCGTAAGAGATAATAATGATAATGTCGCCTTTGTGAACTTTTCTGGCAGCCGGTCCGTTCAGCGTGATTTCACCGCTGTTTCTCGGGCCCGGAATAGCATACGTTTCCAAACGTTCACCGTTATTGATGTTCACAATAGAGACTTTCTCTCCTTCAAAAATATTTGAAGCTTCCATTAAAGCTTCGTCAATCGTAATACTTCCGATGTAATTTAAATCGGCTCCAGTCACCTTAACACGGTGAATCTTGGATTTAACAACTTGAATTTGCATGGGGCAAAGTTAATTAATTTAGTGCAATATTATCAATCAATCTGATATTGTTTATGAAAACCGCAATAAAGCCGCGGTATTTCTTGCCAACGCTTTTTCTTTTACAGGTCAACAGGGTTGTTTCGTCGGCTATTTCAAAGTATTCCAGTGTGAAAGCCGGGTGTTTTGCAAAGGTTTGTGTGACAAAATCAGTTACCTCTTTTGCCGATTTGGTGCTGAATTTTTGCTTTGCGTCTAACAGTACTTTGTAAATTAGGGAAGCATCTTCTTTTGCTTCTTCACTAAGGCGTTCGTTTCGGGAACTCATCGCCAGGCCGCTTGCTTCACGGTGAATCGGACAGCCGATTATGTTTACCGGTATTTTGTGTTTTTTGACCAGTTTTCGGACAATCTGTAATTGCTGAAAGTCTTTTTCTCCAAAATAGGCATTGGTTGGTTTTACAATTTCAAACAGTTTTTTTACAATTGTTCCCACTCCGTCAAAATGCCCGGGACGATGTGCCCCTTCCATCTGAAATTCCAGACCGTCATAATTAAAAGCAACAGATTGTGTATTGCCTTCATAAATGTCTTCTACAGTTGGGGAGAAAATCAGGATGTTTTCTGAAACAGAGCGTACTTTTTCGATGTCCCGTTCGATGGTTCTCGGATATTTTTCCAGATCTTCCTGATTGTTGAACTGTGTTGGGTTGACAAAAATACTGATGACGGTTATATCGTTTTCGGAACAGGATTTACTTAACAGGGAAAGGTGACCTTGATGTAATGCACCCATAGTAGGAACTAGTCCTACTGTTTTTTTAGTGTTGCCGATTTGTGCTAAATGATGCGCTAAATCAGCTTTTTTGGCAAAAACAAACATTTGCTTCAGATTTAAATTGGGTGCAAAATTACTATTTTGTCAAACAACTGCATAAAATTTTGTAATTTTGCATGTTTTTTATATCCAATAAATAAAATTTAATGCAATGAATGATAAGAGGATATTGTATGTATCATCTGAGGTGGTGCCATATTTGGCTGAAAATGAGGTTTCTTTAATGTCGTATGACGTGCCGAAAATGATTAATGATCAGGGCGGGCAGATTAGAATTTTTATGCCTCGTTACGGAAATATTAATGAACGTAGGCACCAATTGCATGAAGTTATCCGCTTGTCGGGGATGAATTTAGTCGTGAATGACATGGACATGCCGTTGATTATCAAAGTGGCGTCTATTCCAAAAGAGCGTATCCAGGTTTATTTCATTGACAATGACGAGTATTTTAAACGCAAAGCTACCTTTTCGGATGAAGACGGTGTTTTGTATCCTGATAATGACGAACGTTCGATCTTTTTTGCAAAAGGGGTTGTGGAAACAGTGAAGAAATTAAACTGGGTTCCGGATATCATCCATGTTCACGGTTGGTTGGCAGGAATGCTGCCGGTTTATATGAAACACTATTATAAAGACGAGGCACTTTTTGCAGATACTAAGATTGTAACATCTGTTTACTCGCAGTCATTTGACGGAACGCTGGATCCGGAAATGATGAGTAAAGTGGCTTTTGACCAGGTTCCGAATGATGCTATTGCAACATTGGAAACGCCGGATTATGAGAATATTATGAAGGTTAGTATAATGCATTCGGATGCGGTAATTGTTGCGTCGGAAGACCTGTCTCCAAGTTTAACAAAATTTATAGAAACATCGGGTAAACCTTTTTTACCTTTCGTGCCGAAAGATGGATTTGCAGAGGCATATACTAATTTCTATAAGAATCAAGTTATATAATCATTGATTGATAAAATATGAATAGAATTTCATTGTTAAAAAAGTTGCTTTTATCGTTAACGGCAGTTTTGTTGTTTTCCTGCGATAAAGATTTTAATACTATAGGATCTGATCTGGTAGGGGAAGAGAATTTTGCAATAGACAAATATATCGGGCAGACGTTAACAGCTTACAATAAAGCAACCGGTCCGGTTCAGACCAATAATTTACCTGTAAATCTTTTAGGTGTCATGAATAGTGATGCTTTTGGGGAAACAAAAGCCCACTTTGTGTCGCAGGTTCAGTTAGTTGCCGGAGCACCTACAATTGGAGATAATCCGGTTATTGATTCTGTTTGGGTTTATGTGCCTTATTTCAGCAAACAAACGGGAACCGATGGAAACGGCGTACGTCTTTATGAATTGGATTCGGTTTATGGTGAGGATTCTAAGTTTAAATTGAAGGTTTACGAATCGAAATATATGTTGCGAACGTTCGATCCGTACGGTGGGGGCGATGATGTTCAGAAGTATTATTCGGATGAGAAAAATTTAGTAGAAAGTAACAGAGGGACGCAGGTTTTGAATAATGGTCCTGCGAATCAGAATGATGCGTTCTATTTTAGTAAAGAGGAAACAATTCTTTATAAACTGAATGCGGCTGGTGAATATCTGAATTCAGCCGGTCAGGTAATAGCGAATGACGATATTGCAAACAGGGTTATTTTAGAGCGATTTGCTCCGGGTATGTGGCTGGATCTGGATAAAAACTTTTTCCAGACAAAAATCTTAAATGCACCGGCAGATAAGTTGTTGAATAACAATGTTTTTAAAGAGTATTTCAGAGGATTGTATTTCCAGGCTGAAGGAATTCCGGGTGAAGCTGCTATGGCAATGCTTGATTTTTCGAAAGCCAAAATTAATATTCGTTATAAAGTAGATCCTTCTGCGACTACTTCTTCGGCCAGAACAAGAAAAACGCTGGTTCTGAATTTAACCGGAACTACGGTTAACTTTATGGATAATACGTATAGTCTTCCAACAGAGTCGGGTAGCAATCGTCTTTATCTGAAAGGCGGACAGGGTTCGGTTTCCTATATCGATTTGTTTAATGATACGGAGTTGAATGATTTGAGAAGCAAAAAAATATTGCTTAACGAAGCAAATCTGACTTTCTATGTGGATAAAACAGCGATGCATAATGTGAAAAACGAACCGGAGCGTATTTATCTGTATGATATGAAAAACAATAAAGTACTGTTGGATTATAATTATGACGGTACTACCAATACAACACTTCCGAAAAGAAGTAAAGTTGTTTTTGGTGGATTGGTTGAAAGAGAAACGACCGGTGATAAGAAAGCCATCCGTTATAAAATACGATTAACACAGTATGTGAACAATCTTATTAATAAGGATTCTACGAATGTTAGGGTAGGATTGGTTGTTATGGAAGATATTAATAATGTTAAGAGTGCCTATTTCAGAAATCCTTTTGTGATGACTGATCCGTTGCATTCCAACAGTTATAATGTGAAATTCCTTCCGGTTTCATCAGTGGTAAATCCGTTGGGAACAGTGTTGCACGGTACAAGCAGTACTGATGCTGATAAAAGATTAAAATTAGAAATTTATTATACTAAACCAGAATAGACTATGTGTGGTATTGTAGGTTATATAGGTCACAGAGAAGCTTATCCTGTGATCGTTAAAGGTCTTAAAAGACTTGAATACAGAGGTTATGATAGTGCCGGTGTTGTTTTGTGGGATGGAGAAGATTTGAAGCTTTCTAAAACAAAAGGAAAAGTTTCCGATTTAGAAGCGAGAGTGGCTACAGAAATAACAACTAACGGAACTGTTGGTATGGGGCACACCCGTTGGGCTACCCATGGTGTTCCAAACGATGTGAATTCGCATCCTCACCTTTCAAATTCAGGTGATTTGGTGATTATTCACAACGGTATTATAGAGAACTATGAGCCTCTTAAAAAAGAATTGATCAAGAGAGGTTATGTTTTTAAATCGGATACGGATACGGAGGTTTTAATTAACCTTATTGAAGATGTTCAGAAACAGGAAAATCTGAAACTGGGTAAAGCCGTACAAAAAGCTTTGAATCAGGTAGTAGGGGCGTATGCCATTGCAGTTTTTGATAAGAAAAAGCCAAATGAGATTGTAGTAGCCCGTTTGGGTAGCCCGTTGGCAATTGGTATTGGTGAAGACGAATACTTTATTGCTTCCGATGCTTCTCCGTTTATTGAGTATACTACGAATGCGATTTATTTGGAAGATGAAGAAATGGCTATTGTTCGTTTGAACAAGCCGATGAAAGTGCGTAAAATTAAAGATGACTCTTTAGTGGATCCTTATATTCAGGAACTTCAAATGAATTTGGAGCAGATTGAAAAAGGCGGTTACGATCACTTTATGTTAAAAGAAATTTATGAGCAGCCAAGTGTTATAAAAGATACTTACAGAGGTCGTTTACTGGCTAATAAAGGTATTATTCAAATGGCAGGTGTTGAGGATAATCTGGAGAAATTCCTGAACGCTAATAGAATTTTGATTATTGCGTGTGGTACTTCCTGGCATGCCGGTTTAGTGGCCGAGTATGTTTTGGAAGAATTTGCACGAATTCCTGTTGAAGTGGAATATGCTTCAGAATTCCGATACAGAAACCCGATTATCTATCCGAATGATGTCGTGATTGCTATTTCGCAATCCGGAGAAACAGCAGATACTTTGGCAGCTATTAAATTAGCAAAAGAAAAAGGAGCTTTTGTTTTCGGAGTGTGTAATGTTGTCGGGTCTTCTATTTCCCGTGAAACACATGCCGGAGCATATACGCATGCCGGACCGGAAATCGGGGTGGCTTCTACGAAAGCATTTACCACGCAAATCACGATTTTAACCTTAATCGCATTGCGTCTGGCTAAAGCAAAAGGAACAATGAATAATTCCGATTATCAGCGTTATTTGCTGGAATTGGAATTGATTCCGGAAAAAGTTGAAGAGGCATTAGGAAGTAATGAAATCGCAAAAACAATTGCGGGAATTTATAAAGATGCACCAAATTGTCTTTATTTGGGTAGAGGGTATAATTTCCCTGTAGCCCTGGAAGGTGCATTGAAATTAAAAGAAATTTCTTATATTCATGCTGAGGGTTATCCGGCGGCAGAAATGAAACACGGACCGATTGCGCTTATTGATGAGCAAATGCCGGTTGTGGTTATTGCGCCGAAACAAAATCACTATGATAAAGTAGTGAGTAATATCCAGGAGATTAAAGCAAGAAGCGGAAAAATTATAGCAGTAGTGACCAAGGGTGACGTTCAGGTTAAGGAACTGGCTGATCATATTATTGAGATTCCGGATACTGCCGAAGCGTTAACGCCTATATTGGCGACAATCCCTTTACAGTTATTGTCTTACCATATTGCAGTAATGCGTAATTGTAACGTGGATCAGCCGAGGAATCTGGCGAAATCGGTTACTGTAGAGTAAATAAATAAGGCGGGTTTTTTTGAAATCCGCTTTTTTATTATAAAAATTCAAAAATTATATTGCAAAATTACCATATAAAAAACTATCTTTGCGCTCTGAAAAAAGAGGTTTTTTCAAGAAACGTAAATAGCTGTTTAATAAATACATAAGCAATGTCTAAAGGAATAGGAAAAGTTGCACAGATTATCGGACCAGTGGTTGACGTAGTATTCAACACACAAAATGCCGAACTTCCAAAGATTTATGATTCATTAGAAATCACTAAAAAAGATGGTTCAAAATTAGTACTTGAAGTACAGTCTCACATTGGTGAAGATACAGTTCGTACTATCTCAATGGATTCAACAGATGGATTAAGTAGAGGTCAAGAAGTTGTGGCTTCTGGAGCTCCAATCCAAATGCCAATTGGGAAAGATATTTATGGACGTTTATTTAATGTAATCGGAGACGCTATTGACGGTCTTGGAGATTTGCCAAAAGAAGGTGAGAATGGTTTGCCAATTCACCGTCAGGCTCCAAAATTTGAAGATCTATCAACTTCGTCAGAAGTTTTATTTACAGGTATCAAAGTAATCGATTTGATCGAGCCTTATGCAAAAGGAGGTAAAATTGGATTGTTTGGTGGTGCCGGAGTAGGTAAAACAGTATTGATTCAGGAGTTAATTAACAATATTGCAAAAGGTCACGGTGGTCTTTCTGTATTCGCTGGAGTAGGAGAAAGAACACGTGAAGGAAATGACTTACTTCGTGAGATGTTAGAGTCAGGAATTATTAAATACGGTGATGATTTCATGCACTCTATGGAAAATGGAGGATGGGATTTATCTAAAGTAGATAAAGCCGGAATGAGAGAGTCTAAAGCTACTTTCGTTTTCGGTCAGATGAATGAGCCGCCAGGAGCTCGTGCACGTGTGGCATTATCAGGATTATCCATTGCGGAATATTTCCGTGACGGAGCTGGTGAAGGTCAGGGGAAAGACGTATTATTCTTCGTTGATAATATCTTCCGTTTTACACAAGCCGGTTCTGAGGTATCTGCGTTATTAGGACGTATGCCATCAGCGGTAGGGTATCAGCCAACATTAGCAACAGAAATGGGTGCGATGCAAGAGCGTATTACCTCAACTAAAAAAGGATCTATTACATCTGTACAGGCGGTTTACGTTCCTGCGGATGACTTAACGGATCCGGCACCTGCTACAACATTTGCCCACTTAGATGCTACAACAGTATTGTCTCGTAAAATTGCTGAGTTAGGTATTTATCCTGCAGTAGATCCATTGGATTCTACTTCCCGTATCCTTACACCGCAAATTTTAGGTAACGATCACTATAACTGTGCACAAAGAGTTAAAGAGATTTTACAGAAATACAAACAATTACAAGATATCATCGCGATCTTAGGTATGGAAGAGTTGTCTGAAGAAGATAAACTTGCTGTATCAAGAGCACGTCGTGTACAACGTTTCTTGTCTCAACCTTTCCACGTAGCGGAGCAGTTTACAGGTATCCCGGGGGTATTGGTTGATATTAAAGATACTATCAAAGGATTTAACATGATTATTGACGGTGAGTTAGATCACTTACCGGAAGCAGCTTTCAACTTAAAAGGTACCATCGAAGATGCTATCGAAGCTGGACAAAAAATGTTAGCTGAAGCGTAGTCATTCAATTGAAGATTATCAATTGAGAATTATCAATTACCAATTAAAAAGATTATGATTGTAGAAATAGTTTCACCCGAAGCCACTTTATTTAAAGGAGAAGTTACTTCTGTAGCTGTTCCGGGAGTAAATGGTGAGTTCCAAATGTTAAATAACCACGCGCCAATTGTGTCGTTATTGGGAAAAGGTAATATCAAAATCGTTGGCTCTGGTTTGAAAATTGCAAAAGAATTTGCAGGTAAATTCAACAAGATTAATGAGCAGACCTATTGGTTACCGATTAATTCAGGAACAGTAGAAATGAATGATAATAAAGTTATTGTTTTAGCTGACTAATACAATGATATACTGAATAGAAAAGCCCGGCAATTGCCGGGCTTTTTTGTTGCTATGTGTAATAAAAAACAAAAGGCTTTCGTAACAGAAAGCCTTTTGCAGTTGTATTATCTGATTATTATTTTTTGCGTTTCCTGGCGATCACCATTTTTAACCGTTACCAGATAAATACCCGATTGTGTATTTTGTAAATTGATAGACTCGTTAAAAAGATTCGTTCCCTGGAAGTCTTTTTTGAAAATCTGGCGGCCGCTGATATCAAAAACATGTACTTCAATAGTATTGGATGCATCCGGATTAAACTGAACCTGGAAAGAACCGTTGTTCGGGTTCGGATAGATCACAAAGTTGTTTAATTTGCTTTCTGTAGTGCCAAGAGGGCTGATCGTACAAATGTTTAAACTCCAGTTGTTCAATACACCTCCGTCTTCATTAAAGGCATCGGAAATCCGCAAGGTCCATGTGCCGGTTGAATTCTGACCATTAAAGGAAGATAGTGTCTGCGTTGGCATAACCGTTCCGGAAATTCCCGGATTTGTGCCGCAAACAACCGTAGTGCCGGCATCGTCAAAAGTAGCAACGATGTTTTGAATATCGGCATTGCTGCACGGACGGCTGTATAACTGTACCTGTGTTCCGGTCGGACTGATCAGAGTTGCCGTTAAATCATTAATCCAGGTATGGGTCACATTCATCGTAATGTTTACGTCCGAAATAACGCCCCCGGAAGGGATATTTAAGGTGGAGTTGATAGTTGGTGCGCCGGTAGTAGAGATCGTTAAAGGAACGTTTGCTGATGCGTTTGTAGTACAGGTTATCTGTCCGGTTGTAAACCTGAACGGACTGCTGTAAGTACCAATGCAGGCATCGTTTTTAGGCTGTACTCTCCAGAAATAATTAGTCGCTTCTGCTAATCCCGATACGGTATAGCTGGCAGTAGTTGTGTTTCCGGTGCTAACAATGTTCGTGAACGCATTATCGGTAGCTACCTGTACATCATAGGATGTGGCATTGCTATTTGCTGTCCAGGTTAAATTCAGGGTCGTGTTTTGTCCGACAGCTAAATTAGCCGGTGCGGTCAGAGTCATCGTACCAAAATTAGAATTTAAAAGATTCAGATAGTAGTTAACATTCTTAGTAGTAGCTCCGGAAGTAGCCGTTACAGCTAAGGTATAGAAGCCCGGAGTGGCTGCTGTAGTATTGCTCACGGTCATTGTAACGGTTCCGTTGGCATTTATTGAAGCCGGTGAAAAGGTAACCGTTGTTCCCGGTGGATTTCCGGCTACGCTAAACGTTGTACTTCCGCTGAAACCTCCCAAAGCAGTATATGCAATGCTGTAGGCAATATTAGAGCCGGTACAGATTGTTTTGTTCTGCTCTCCTGATACCCCGTTGAAAGCAGCTGTATGTGTGCTGCCAGGTGCGGTAATCGTGAAATTGGTGTTGGATAGATCGTAGAAAATATTGTCATATCCTTTAACCATTATTCTGTTTTGTGTTCCCGGAGTATTCGGAACGGTTATTATTTCCGAACCGTCATTAGGAACTTTGCTGGCTAATAATGTAGGAAAAGAAGTTCCGCCATTTGTAGATAAATAAATGTCAACATAAGCCGCATTTACCCCGTTGGCAGTGGTACCGGCTACATCCCAGGTTACTGTCTGGTTCGTTCCGGCCTGCCAGGATACATTTGTGTTTGGGACGCTAACCAGGAATGGTCCGGCAGTTCCGTTTACGGTAACTTTCATCAGGTCGGAAGCCGTTTGTCCGCCGCCCGCTTTATTGTCTCTTACTGTTAAAGAGAAATTTAAGGTTCTGCCTATAGAAGGGCATACTTCCCATGTATTTGCCGTATTACCGGCTAAAACAGTATTTAAGCTCGGCATGTAACGCACCGGTGAGCCGGTTCCTTTAACCGAACGGAACATTGGTCCGTTAGCTCTTGTAGGTGTCGGGGCAGCCGTAGTATTTGGATTCTGAGGATCGTTTTGCTCCCAGGTATAGGTCAGGGCATCGCCATCGGCATCTGTTCCGGAACCCGTAAGCATAAAAGCGGTAGATTTTGGAATTACATAATCCCTTCCGGCATCTGCTGTTGGTGGATTGTTGGTGATATTCGTTATTTGGGCACAGCTGGAGCTCACACCGGATTTTACATTGTTTAAGATATCACGGATGTTCACATAAGCAAAATAATCATCACTGTTCGCCTGTACATTGGCAGCGCAAATCCCGGCATAACCCATGATCGAAGAACCGGATCCCGGCTCTACTTCCGTTAAACCGCTTCCGGAACGGCAGCCTGAACTACTTTGCACGTGGTAGCCTCCAAACTGGTGTCCCATTTCATGGGCAACATAATCAATATCAAAAGCATCGCCTGTTGGATTTGATCTTCCGGTCATTCCGGTTCCTTTGTGGTTTCCGCTGTTTGGATTGGAGTTGGTGCTGCATACACACCCGATACAACCCGCATTTCCACCACCGGAAGTGTTGAAGTTGTGGCCAATATCATAGCTTCCGAAGCCAACATTAGCATCAATGGTTACCCCAGTCTGAACGTTGTATTCTCCGTTCCACGGGTCGCTGGTAGTGCTTCCGAAATAGATCAGTAAATCATTATTGGCAATGAATACCAAAGTAATCGCTAAATCTTTTTCATAAACACCGTTCACACGGGTCATGGTAATGGCCATCTGTGCCTGGATATTTGCTTTTTTCTGAGCATCGGTTCCGGTTCCGGCAAATATATTTCCGTATTCGGCAGTACACGATTGTGCTAAACGGTATGTTCTTAGCTTTTTGTCGTCTGTATTAAGGGCGCTTTCCGGAGATACAATTTTGTCATTGGTTAAAGAAGGCAGTTTAATTCCCGCATCTGTTAAACAGGTAAAGTCTTCGTTTTCCTTGTTTAAGGACTGTCGGCTGTACACGATATAATGTTGTCTGTCCTCTGTGTACGGATCAATGTAAACCGTACTTTTTTCTCCGGACATGGTCATGCTGTGCAGTCCGAATTGCGTTACCGAAAATCGGGCAACCGCAGTAGGATCTTCAATTCCCTGAGCGGCATACGATTTTATCATCGGATATTTGGCGGCAAGTGCCGGCTCCATGATCGGGGTTTCCATCACACGGTAATGTTCCAGAATTCCGTCCGCATTTGGCAATTCAATAATCAGATTGGATTTGCCCTGAAAGACTCCCCTAACCGGGGCTCCGGCTAAATTGTTTTTTAAAGTGGTAAGATCCAGCTGGTATAAAGCATAAGATCTTGGAAAAGAACTACGATTGACTTTTTTGCTGGAGGCGAGCTGATTCCCGTCTACCGGTTTCCATAAATTTTTCGACTGGGAAAAACCTACGGAAAATGAAAAAAGCAATAGTAATGCTAGTTGTAGTTGTTTTTTCATTATTATTTTTGGTTTAATGTTAAATAGTTTTCAAAATTAAGTAAATTTTACATTAAAAAATGCATTTTACTGTTTTAGTCCTGATTTATAAAATATTGCGGTATACCTGGTTGCTGGAAGGGTGTCTATAATGCCGGCAGTTGTAAAAGGAGAAAAAAAGATGCCTACTTTTGCTTTATGAAAGCATTTCCCTCATCATTATCTGCCAGGCTGCAGTTAAGAACCGAAGCGAATTCACTGCGAAAGCTGCCCGGGCAACATTGTCCGGTTGATTTTTCATCGAATGATTATTTAGGATTTTCGAAATCAGCGGTGCTTTTTCAGGAAGTACACCAGTTTTTAACGGGCAGGAACATCATGGCAAACGGAGCAACCGGATCGCGATTGCTTTCCGGAAACCATATCCTTTGTGAAGAAGTGGAACAGCAAATTGCCGCATTCCATAAAGCGGAAAGTGCTTTGCTGTTTAATTCCGGCTATGATGCCAATGTTGGTTTTTTGAGTAGTGTGCCGCAAAGAGGCGACATCATTTTATTTGATGAACTGAGTCATGCTTCCATCCGGGACGGGATACAGCTTTCGAATGCCAGGGCTTATAAATTTAAGCATAACGACCTGGAAGACCTGGAACGGCTGATCATTCGGTTTCAGGAAAACCAACCGACTATTTATATCGTAACGGAAAGTGTTTTTTCGATGGATGGCGATTCGCCGGAATTGGAACAAATGGTACTGCTTGCGGAACAATATAATTGTTATTTAGTAATCGATGAAGCTCATGCTTTAGGCGTTTTTGGAACCAATGGGGCAGGGTTGGTCCAGTTTCTGGATTTGCACGAAAGGGTTTTTGCCCGGATCATGACTTTCGGGAAAGGACTGGGTTGCCATGGAGCCGTTGTACTGGGCTGTAAAAAGCTACAGGAATACCTGGTGAATTTTTCCCGAAGCTTTATTTACACGACAGCCTTGTCTCCGCATGCCGTGGCGACAATCGGGATTGCTTATGGCAAGCTGAATGAAGAAACGGCTTTGCCTGAAAAGCTGAAAGAGAATATTATTCATTTCAATCAGGAAAAGAATTTACAGAGCTTAAAACCCTTGTTTATCCGGAGTAAATCGGCGATTCAGTCGGCGGTTATTCCCGGGAATGAACGGGTTAAATCGATAGCAAAGCAATTTGAACAAAGAGGATTTGATGTTAAGGCCATTTTGTCGCCAACCGTTCCGGAAGGGCAGGAGCGTTTGCGCTTTTGCATTCACAGTTATAATTCGAAAGAAGAAATTTCGGATGTTTTAAGAATTTTAAAGGATTTAGTATAATGGGTGAAAAACCATTGTTTAGGAAAATAGCAAGCTTTCAGTATTCATCGGAAGCAATCATCTATAAAGGCAGGCTGGAATCGGAAGGAATTGCAGTTTTTATGCGGGATAATTTTACGATTGATACCGATCCGCTCGTTAGTAATGCTGTTGGCGGTGTAAAACTGTTTGTCAGAGAAGAGGACTTTGCGGCAGCCGAAGAAATTCTGTCGGAGATTAGTAAATATTCGATGACGAATGAAGGAGCGCTGATTAAATGCCCGGATTGCGGGGCAGAAAAAGTGCAGCTGTTAACGGTAGTGGACGATGCCAGATCGATTTTCTCGTTTGTTTTGAGTCTGCTCTTTTTGATTTTGCCTTTTTATGCGAAGTATAAATATAAATGCGATAATTGTAATTTTGAATTTAAAAAATGATGAAACTATTTGTAACAGGTATCGGGACTGATGTAGGGAAAACAATTGCTTCAGCCATACTAACCGAAGCGCTGGAAGCGGATTACTGGAAGCCGGTACAGGCCGGTGATCTGGATAACTCCGACAGTCATAAGATTAAGGATAAAATATCCAATTCCAAAACGCATATTTTTGATAATGCGTATGCTTTGAATACTCCGGCGAGTCCGCATCTTGCAGCGAAAATTGACGGGCTAACGATTGATATGGCAACGATAAAAGAGCCTAAAACCAAGAATCATCTGGTTATTGAAGGTGCCGGCGGTGTTTTTGTTCCGCTGAATGATAACGATAGTATTATCGATTTGATCCGGTCGGACTATAAAGTAATCGTGGTGTCGCGTCATTATCTGGGAAGTATCAATCATACTTTGCTGACGATAGAAGCTTTAAAAGCTAAAGGACTGAAAGTAGCCGGAATTATTTTTAACGGGGCAGAAAATACCGATACGGAATCGCTTATTTTAAACCGCACCGGAATTAACTGTATCGGTCGTATTGATGAAGAACCGTATTTTGATAAAAATGTGGTTAAGGAATATGCAGAGGTATTCCGGCATGCTTTACTGGAATTGAAATAATAAAAAAAAGGCTCTTTTTAAGGAGCCTTTTTTATTAGATATTGATTGTTAACTGTGTTCCGTCCGGTAATGTAAGAATAGCAACGTTGTCGCAGGCACCGCTGCCATAGTTAAGAATGTAGGTCTGCAAGTTTCTTACCAGGGTCTTTTTCCCTTTTGTAATATTGCCACAGCTTAAGTCTCTGATTAGCGGTTCTGTAATTTCCATTTGCAGTAGTGTTCCGTTAGCCATTGTAGTAGTAGCCGTTCCGTCAATACTGAAAACATCGTCTGTGAAAACCAAAGGTGTTGATGCCCCGGCAATTTTTTCAATCGTGAAGTCACCGGTTCTGTGAATGGTTCCTCCGTTTGCAGGCTGGATAATACTGATATCGGTATTTCTTGTATGCGTAGGGATATTGTCGATGACTTGTCTTGTAACATCAATAGTGCCTTCCACTTTATTACTGTTAATGTAGTAATTGTCAAAAGTTATAGCCGCATTGATTATGCCGGTAGTCGTGTTGTTGTGAACCACAATATAAATAATGCCTGTCCGGTTATTTCCTTGTGTGTCAATACAGCCGGTGCCATAATCAACTTTGAATTTCTTACCGCCGTCTGTTAAGGTTTCCTGTGTTATTGTTCTGCAGTTTGACGGAGGAAGCTGCAATTCGTTTTTGGAAGCATAATAACCGTTCGCGGAAAGTACTTCTTCTTTTATTCCGTCTACATCTTCTTCTATGATCTGCGCTTTTACATCTGCGCTAATAGAGGTATCCTGATTGTTTCCGTTGTTGTTGGTAACGTCGGAATCGCTATTACAGGAAATAGCCATAAAAGCAGTAATAGCTAATAGTTTAATAGTCGTTTTCATAATTTTGTTTTGATTAGGTTCTATTTTTAGACAAATAAAAAGATAAATGGTTTAATGTTAAAGTTTTTTTGTTTGGAAAAATAGAAGGGCATCTGTTTTTATCTTTGTACTACCGGATTTCTAACTTTAAAAACGATTAAGTGGAAAATAATTATTTGCAAAAAGCGGATGAAAAACACCTTTGGCATCCTTATACTCAGCATAAAACAGCACAACCTCATATAGCAATAACGAAAGGAAAAGGAACTTTATTATGGGATGAAAATGGTAAAGAATACATTGATGCCATTGCTTCCTGGTGGGTTAATCCATACGGGCATTCGAATACTCATATTGCAGATGCCATTTACAGACAGCTTACAACCTTAGAACATGTTTTGTTTGGCGGATTTACACACGAACCTGCCATAGTGCTTGCGGAGAAGTTAATGAAGCTGCTTCCGGATAATCAACAGAAAATATTTTTCTCCGATAACGGTTCGACCGCGGTTGAAGTAGCGATAAAAGTAGCCTTGCAGTTTTACTATAACAAAGGGGAAAAAAGAACGAAAATCATCGCTTTCGAAAATGCGTTTCACGGCGATACCTTTGCAGCGATGGCTGCCAGCGGGATTTCCTTTTTTACCGAGGCTTTTCAGGGTGCGATGATCCATGTGGAACGGATTCCGGTTCCGACAGCGGGCAATGAAGACCGCTGTTTTGAGGCGATCTCGAAATTAATTGCTACAAAAGAATTTGCCGGATTTATCTTTGAACCTTTGGTTCAGGGTGCGGCGGGAATGGTGATGTATGCACCGGAACAACTGGACCGGCTTATAAAATTGTGTAAGGAAAACGGCGTGTTTACAATAGCCGATGAAGTAATGACCGGTTTTGGAAAGACCGGTAAAAACTTTGCCTGCGATTACCTGCAACAGCAGCCGGATATGATGTGTTTGTCGAAAGCGCTTACCGGAGGAACGATCCCGATGGCACTAACGACTTTTACGGCAGCGCTTTTTGATGGTTTTTATGATGAAGATGTTAATAAAGCATTGTTTCACGGACATACTTTTACAGCTAATCCTACCGGATGTGCTGCGGCCCTTGCCGGTTTGGAATTATTGGAAAGCGAAGCGGTAAAGAGCGGCATTAAAAGAATTAATGAACAGCATTTGTCTTTTCAGAAGCGTATTGAAAATCACCCGAGAGTAAAAACGACCCGTATTCTGGGGGTTATTTTTGCCCTGGAATTTATAAGAGATGATGCCGATAGTTATTATGGTGATTTCAGGAATAAGCTGTATGCCTTTTTTATTGAAAAAGGGGTTATTATGCGTCCTGTAGGAAATATCGTTTATATTTTGCCGCCGTATGTTATTTCAGCGGAAGAACTGGAAAAAGTTTATGAAATTATAGCGGAAGCTTTGGATAAGTTTTAATTTTACTGCGTAATACTATTGTGTTGAAAAATAAAATTGCAATAACGGCTTTGGCTTCCGTTTCTCCTTTGGGCGATTCGCCGGAATCTGTCTGGAAGGAATATCTTCGTCCGGAAAGTTTAATACAGGAAACGAAAATCGGAGAACAGTCGTTTCCGGTTTCTGTTTTATCAGCTGCCTTGTTAGCAAAAATAGAGGCGCTGCGGAGTTCGGATATCAAGTATAAAGCTTTGGATAATTCGGTACTGTATGCACTTTTAGCTTCGAGAAATGCGGTAGCGATGGCCGGTTGGAAAGACCATGTGTTCGGAGTCAATATCGGATCGTCCCGTGGCGCTACGCAATTGTTTGAAAAGCATCATAAAGAGTTTTTGGAAACCGGAAGAACACAAACGCTTACATCGCCTACCACTACTCTTGGCAATATTTCTTCCTGGGTTGCCAATGATTTGAGAAGTGTTGGTCCGGATATTTCCCATTCCATTACCTGTTCTACGGCATTGCATGCGCTTTTAAACGGCGTGGCCTGGCTGCAATCGGGTATGGCGGATAAATTCCTGGTGGGAGGGAGTGAAGCGCCGTTAACGCCCTTTACAATGGCACAGATGAAGGCGCTTAAAATATATGCAACAACAACCGATGCGTTTCCCTGTAAAGCATTGGATCCCGATAAAAAAAGCAATACCATGGTTCTGGGTGAAGGAGCGGCAATTGCCTGTCTTGAAACCGGTGAAAGAGCAAATGCCCTGGCTTATGTGGAAGGAATTGGTTATGCTACGGAAGTTTTAAAACACAATATTTCGATATCATCAGATGCTGATTGTTTTCAGAAGTCGATGAAAATGGCTTTGAATGGTGCGCCACCCGAATCGGTAGATGTTATCGTGATGCACGCACCGGGAACGATAAAAGGCGATACATCGGAACTGAACGCGATCGCGAAAGTTTTCGGTGATGCAAAGCCTTTGTTGACGACCAATAAATGGAAGATCGGGCATACTTTCGGTTCTTCCGGAATACTGAGTGTTGAGCTGGCGTTACTGATGATGGAAAAGCAGCAGTTTATAGGCGTTCCTTATGTGCATGAACCTTATACAAGAACGGCTAAAATCCGGAAAGTACTGGTCAATGCTGTTGGATTTGGCGGGAATGCGGTTAGTGTTTTGCTGTCAAAATAAAACCAGGATTTAATCCTGGTTTGCTAAGTCTGAGAGTTTCTCGTATATTAAGTTTGATTCGTATCCTTTTCGGAGCATGAAATCACAAAATTTCTTTTTCTTTTTGGCGCTATTGGTTTCTTTTATAGTGTTCCATGTTGCGACTGCTAATGTTTCAAATGTTTCGAAATATTCTTCGGGTGTAAATTCCTTAAGCGCTGTATCGATATTGTATTTAGAGATATTCCGGAATTTTAATTCGTTAATGATCCTGATTTTTCCCCATTTTTTTATCCGGTGTTTTCCTCTGGCAAAACTACAGGCAAAACGTTCTTCATTGAGGAATTTATGCTCAATTAAATGAACGGTTATTACATCAATAGCCTGCGGGATCATGTTCATTTCCCGAAGTTTTTTGACTACTTCGTCATGACAACGATCCTGATAACTGCAATAGTATTCCAGTTTTTTCGTAGCATCTTCAATTGTGTAGGATTTGTGATTGTTCTGCATCAATTTTAGCTGCTTTGAGGTTAGTTTTAAACGTTTATGTTGAGTTTTTTGTGTGTCTGGATAACAGCCTGTTCGTTTTTGTAATCAATCCATTCCTGTCCTTTCCATTTGCGCATAAAGTTATCAAAATGGCGCATTACAAAAACATTGTAAGCGGCTTTGGATAAATTGGTTATTTTGCGTGGAAAAGCTCTTAAACTCATCGAGAATCCGGGAGTTAAGTACTTCATGTAATGCCAGTATCCTTCCGGCATATACAGCATTTCCCCGTGATTAAGGTTGCAAATAAGTCCTTTAGCCTGTTTTAAAGCCGGCCATTTTTCCAAATCAGGATTGTCAAAATCGATATCTTCCCTGGAGATCAGTGCGTGCGGTACTTTGTACAGATACGGCGTCTGGTCCGGATCAAACAGGATACATTGTTTTTTTCCGTGAAAATGGAAATGCAAAATGTTAGAGTAATCAATATCGTAATGAATGAAAACCTTGGAGTTTTCTCCTCCGAAAAACAGCATTGGCAATTGTTTTACAAGGCGTAAACCAATATCTGGCCATTTGAAATCATTTCGAAGTGAAGGAACTTCCTTCATTAAGTTGTATAGGAAAATACGGTAATTTGTGGGTTTGGATTGTAATAAGTCAATGTAGTCTGCCATTTTCATTTTGGCATGAGCCTCATTAAATCCATCTTCGTGGGAAACGGGTCTGTCATCATAAAGTGGCACCGTTTTGTCTCCCGCTATGTCTTTAATATAATTTAACTTCCATTTTTCATAAGCCGGCCAATCTTTGGTGAGCTGTTCAATGACTAAAGGTTTCTGTTTTTTTACGTAGTTGTTGTAAAAGTCTTCTTTTGAAATAGTTTTTACGCGCTCAATTTCTGTTAAATGTAAAGCCATAAGAAATGTTTATATTACTTATAAAAAGATGCTCCTATTTTATGCTATTAAACAGGAGCAAAGTTAAGAAAGCTTTATCTTATCGTAAAATTATTTTAAATTAAAATAAATTAAAAATTTAAAAAGTTTTCCAGGTTTATTTTTTTGCTGAGGCTTCCAGATTCCGTTCTATAGTGTGTCCTGGTCTTGACCATTTTGGTTTTTCTCCTAAGGCCTGGAATTTAGAATCTTCGGCTTCAACCGTTTCCGGCTGCATTAATTTTATAAATGGTTTCTGTGGTTGTAAGCCAAGCATTTCAAACATTTTCATGTCTTCGTTTACATCCGGGTTTGGCGTGGTTAACAGCTTGTCTCCGGCAAAGATAGAGTTTGCTCCGGCAAAGAAACACATGGCCTGTCCTTCTCTTGACATTTGTGTTCTTCCTGCAGAAAGACGTACCTGTGTTTCCGGCATGATGATTCTGGTTGTGGCAACCATTCGGATCATTTCCCAGATTTCTACCGGTTTTTCTTCTTCCATTGGTGTTCCTTCAACGGCTACTAAGGCATTGATCGGAACAGATTCCGGTTGTGGGTTCAAGGTGGACAGTGCTACCAGCATTCCGGCTCTGTCTTCGATACTTTCTCCCATTCCGATGATTCCGCCGCTGCAAACAGTAACGTTGGTTTTTCTTACGTTTTCAATGGTTTGTAAACGGTCTTCAAAACCTCTGGTTGAAATAACTTCTTTATAGTATTCTTCCGAAGTATCCAGGTTGTGGTTGTAAGCATATAAACCTGCTTCGGCCAAACGATGTGCCTGATTTTCGGTAAGCATTCCCAGCGTACAGCAAACTTCCATGTCCAGTTTGTTGATGGTTCTTACCATTTCCAGAACCTGGTCAAATTCCGGTCCGTCTTTAACGTTTCTCCATGCTGCTCCCATGCAAACACGGGATGATCCGCTTGACTTTGCTCTTAAAGCCTGTGCTTTTACCTGCTGAACAGTCATTAAGTCATTTCCTTCAACACTAGTGTGGTATCGTGCTGCCTGAGGACAATAACCACAGTCTTCAGGACAACCTCCTGTTTTGATCGATAATAGTGTGGAAACTTGTACTGTATTTGGGTCGTGATTTTTTCGGTGTATTGTTGCTGCTTCGAAAAGCAAATCCATTAAAGGCTTATTGTAAATATCAATAATCTCTTCTTTTGTCCAATTGTGTTTTGTTGCGCTCATCCTTAGCATTTTTTTGATGCTTCAAAAGTAGGGAATTTGATTATAAGTATGAAATTTTGTTTGTTTCTGAATTTTGATGCGATTGGTGAATTTTTTTATTTTTTATTACTTGTTTTGAGATGCTGACTTTTTGTAGGATTCACAAGGGTTTTAGGATACTTTTTGTAGTGTTTTTTCTAAAAAATAACATTTTAGTATTATAATTTTTACACAAGAGGCTTTTTTCTTAGAAAGAAAATTTTATTTTTGTGAGAATTTTAACAAGTAATACTACGTGCTTTAACATGGGTGTAGTAACTAATGCCTTAGTTGTGAAAAGGTAAAGGGGTGTTTTTTAGGCACTTTAACACTAAGGAAGAAGAATTTTAGATAAGAAATCAATGGTGATTCGAAATGAAATACATAGTTTGTCTAAATAAAAAATATGCGGGTGTATAAAAAACTACTTTTCATATTTTTTGTTTTTTCACTGTTTTCTTGTAAAAAAGAAAAGACAACAACGGGCAGGGATGATTCAGAAATCCGCTCCCGTTATTTTCAGTTAGAGAAAATCGGCTGGAAATCGCGCGAATATTCCCAAAAAGTAGACGATATCAATTTTACGGCTACCGAAGTGCCAATTCAATATTACATTTTAAAAGACCAGGGAACGACTGATCTGTTTAAAGTGGACTCCCTGTATGAAGCTAACAAACAGGAACGGGTAGTTGAGTTTACGTTTCGTCAGGATCAGGAAAAAGATCTTTTGTCCGATCAATTTACCGGATTGCCTTATGCCGATGCGGTTAAATATATGGCGTTTGCCATCAATAACGATTTTTATGTGGTTACTTCCAAAAATGATACGATACCATGTAACGGCGTTTCCTTCGAGCGCAATTATAAAATAGCACCTTTCCAGAAAGTTGTGTTGTTTTTCTCCGGTATCGATCCCAATGAGAAAATTCAATTGGTTTATAAAGACAAGTTATTCCGTAAAGGAACATTGAAGTTTAAGTTTAAAGACACATTTACAGAAATATTATTATGATTCAAAAAATCAGAACGAGTAAGGTTACAAAAGTCGTTGCTATTTATTTAGCGATGATGTTGTTTTTAGAAATGGTTCAGCCAATGGCAGCGTATGCTTTAACCAATGGTCCTTCACAACCGGAGTTTGAATCGTTTACACCTATTGATACTTCCGATATGGTCGATCTGGCCAGCGGTGATCTTAACTACAATATCCCGATTATGGATGTAGGAGGGTATCCGTTAAACCTGGCATACAATACCGGAATTACCATGGATCAGGAAGCTTCATGGGTTGGTTTAGGCTGGGATTTGAATGTCGGGCAGATTAACCGACAAATGCGCGGTTTGCCGGATGATTTCAAAGGAGATGAGATGATCTATGAAAACAATATGAAAGACAATGTGACCATCGGGTCGAATGCAAACTTCTTCCTGGCTGGATTTGGCATTGGCGAGATGGCCATTCCAAGTATCGGACTTGGGGTGAAGTATAACAATTACGACGGTTTTGGATTCTCAGTTAATGGTGGTCTGAGTTATCAGATCAGTGATAACCTTTCTGTAGGGATGAATATGGAGTCTTCGTCTTCTGAAGGTGTTTCGGTATCACCAAGTGTGTCGTTCGATAAAAAGAAAACCGATAAAGATAAAAAGGATTATACATTAACCGGAAGTGTCGGAGTGAGCTTAAACAGCCGAAAAGGACTGGAAACACTATCGATGTCGTATAAGTCGACTAAGAATAACACCAATCTTAAAAATATAAAAGATAAGCGTGATGAATTGTCAGGCTCATTGTCGTTTGGGGATGCGTCTTTTACACCAACAAAACGCGTTGGAATGGTGTCGTCTAACTATATGTTTGGTGTGAATGTGGAAGGTGAGTTTTGGGGAGTGGAACCGGGAATGAAGTTTTCCGGATACCGAACCAGTCAGGGTATTAAAAGTTCTGAAAAATATAAAATAGAAAGAGGCTATGGTTATGAAAACAGCTATAGTGCAGGAAGTACTGATATCTTAGATTTTAACAGAGAAAAAGACAGAACGTTTAATAAAAATACAACCTCATTACCGGTTACCAATAATACATACGATTTGTATAGTATTCAGGGACAAGGAGTGTCGGGAATGTATCGTCCGTATAAATCACAAGTAGGTTTTGTATATGATAATTATGTACAGGACGATACAAATGGAGGAAGTTTAGGTCTTGAATTTGGAGCCGGTGGCGGTGTTCACTTTGGTTTCGATGCCACGATTACAAAAGGGAACAGTGCGACAGGATTGTGGGTGAGCAGTAATCCTGCTTTGGCACGATTTAGAGAGAAAGTGAATGGTAACCGATTGGATTATGAAAAAGTGTTTTTCAAAAACATCGGTGGAAACCATGTTGATAAAGAATTAAACTTATTCGATAGCGAATTGGGAGCTTATGATCCGATTAAACTTGAAATCGGAGGATCTAAGTTTTCAAGAAATACGATGCTGAACTATTCCAGAAACGGCAGTTATTTACCGGGAGCCAGCTATGTGAAAAGACAAGGGCGTTTGGGTAGAAATCAGGTTATCCAAAAATTAACCCGTACGGAAGCACAAAAATTTGGTTTTAAAACCCAATTTAGCCCGTACTCATTAGCTGGAAAACACGATCATCATACTTCAGAAGTACGAGTTATAAAAGAAGGTGGTGAACGCTATATCTACGGACGAGCAGCGTATAACTCCATTAAGAGAGAAGCTACGTTTGACGTGGGAAGTAATCCGGGGGTAAACTGTTCTAAAGGAATGGTAAATTATAACCCGGGTAGTGATAACTCAGCCAATAACAGTAAAGATGGTGATCAGTATTTTAACCGGGTTACAACTCCGGCCTATGCGCACACGTATCTGTTAACATCTGTTTTGTCGTCCGATTATCAGGATTTAAAAGATGACGGTCCTACGGATGACGATTTAGGAACCTATACCAAGTTTACCTATAATAATACACAACCGTATAAATGGCGTATTCCGTTTAAAGAAAATGTAGCCAATTATGACGAAGGTTTACGTTCCAGTAAAAAGGATAATAAAGGAAACTATCAGTATGGTGAAAAAGAAATGCTTTATATCAAAAAAATTGAAACGAAAACACACGTTGCTATTTTTGAGATTTCACCACGTAAAGATGCCTATGGTGTAAAAGGTGAAAACGGAGGTATTGGACTGGATTCCAAATCGTATAAACTGGATAAAATTTCATTGTATTCGAAACCGGAATACCTGGCGAATCCGACTGGTGCAACACCTATTAAAGTGGCGCATTTCGAATATGACTACAGTTTGTGTCAGGGGGTTGAAAACCACGAAAACGCAAACATGTCGGGTGGCGCGTACGACGGTCAAAAAGGAAAACTGACGCTAAAAAAACTATACTTTACCTATAAGAAATCCAATATGGGTAAATACGCACCGTATACTTTTAATTACGGGTATAATCCTTCTTACGATATGAAGGCTTATGATATCTGGGGGAATTACAAACCGACTGCCGCAAATGTGGGCTGCGGAACAAACGATGCGTTGTCGAATACCGAATACGGATATGTGGATCAAAAAGACAGAGCTGCTGCCAATCAATATGCATCGGCCTGGTTAATCAATAATATTAGTTTGCCATCCGGCGGTAGAATTGAAATGAATTATGAGGCCGACGATTATGGCCATGTCCAGGATCGCGATGTGATGGAAATGTTTAAAGTAGTAGGAGCCGGTAGTGCGCCATTAACATCCCTAAGCCAGTTAAACAATACAAAACTATATGAATCATTTAATCCTTCGCGTTATTTGTACATCAAATTAGACGACTCTAATTTTCAAGACTTCCATGAGCGTTATATCAAGCCAATACAAAATGACCCGGTTTATTTTAGGTTTTTAGTGAATATGGCGCAAAATGATAATAACAAATACGATTATGTGACGGGGTATCTAAACGTGGTCAAAAATCAAACCTATAACTTTATTCAGGATGGTAACGGTGATAGTTATGTGTCTATCAAAATCGAAATGGTAAACCAGGGCGACGGTGGTAATCCGGAAGTGAATCCGATATCGAAAGCGGGTTGGTATTTCGGAAGACAAAACCTGAACCGCGTGGTGTATAGTATGAACAATGAAGAGGACACTAACAATCTTGAAGGGGTTGTTATGGAACTTATCGGTTGGATGCCAACGTTGTTGGATATTTTCAAAAGTCCAAATGGAAAACTAAAAGAGAAAGGAATTGCCAGCAAATTTATCTCCGGAAAATCATGGATTCGTTTAATGCAGCCGAACCGTGAAAAAATCGGTGGCGGTAGTCGTGTAAAAGAAGTTAAAATGCATGACGAATGGCAGATAATGACCGATAATCCAAGTGATGAGCTATACAAACAGCATTACGGTCAGGTATATACCTACAAAACAGAGCAAGGGAAGACATCCGGAGTGGCGAGTTATGAGCCGATTGGGGCAAAAGACAATCCTTTTGTGGAGCCTTTCTACGATAAAACCACTAAGAGTTTATTGTTAGGTCCTGAAACCGAAAACTATATCGAAAAACCTTTTGGGGAATCGTTTTTCCCATCGCCAAAAGTTACCTATAGTCGGGTGACGGTTAAAAACCTTGAAAGAGGAAAAGCATTAGGACCGCGTGATCCTGCTATGGTAAAACGACACGCTACAGGACATGTGGTAACCGAATTCTATACGACTTACGATTATCCTACCGTGGTGAGTTATACCCCGATGTCATCGCGTTATGATAAATCGGATATCCTGGCGAGTTTGTTAAAAATCAATGTTAGAGATCATTTAACATTGTCTCAGGGATACTCGATTCATACCAATGATATGGATGGTAAAATGAAGAGCCAGCGTATTTATGCCGAAGGACAAACGGCCTTTATTTCCGGAGTGGATTATAAATACAAGGAATCGCCAAATACGCCTAAGAATCTGGGGAAACTAAACAATGTGGTGACTACGATTGACGGTTCCGGAAAGATCGGTTTAAAACTGGTAGGTGTGGATTACGATGTGATCAACGACTTTAGAGAAAGTAAATCGGTAACACAAACGGCCGGAATTCACTTTAATACCGCTGGTATTCCGTTGTTTATGGTTTTTGTGATTATACCGGTTCCGCTACCGAGTTATTCGAAACACGAAAATCAGATCCGAACTGCGGTAACGACAAAAGTGATTCATACAAGTGGTATTCTGTCTGAAAAAATTGCCTATGATGCCGGCGCGAAAGTGTCTACTAGAAATACGGCATGGGATGCCGATACCGGACAGGTATTGTTGACACAAACGACCAATGAATATAACGATAATTACCACAGTTTTACCTTCCCGGCATACTGGGCATATAAAGGAATGGGGCAGGTAGCGAAAAATATCGGATTGGAATGTAGTATTTCTACTAACGACAACACCGATAGATATAAAATAGATGGTTATTATGCCGCCGATTATTTAATGGATGGTGATGAAGTATGGATTACTGGTATGAATAGAATGGAACAGGATAAAACCCTTTTTGCCTGGGTGGTTAAAACGAGCGGAGATAAATTTATGCTGATCGATCGAAACGGTTTGCGTGTAACGCGAGATCACATCCTGTTTGGTAAAATGAAGGTAATCCGATCCGGTTATCGAAACATGTTGGAAGATCCTATGGCTGGAGTAACGTCGATTAGAAATCCGCTTTATAAATATAGCGGAAATGATCCGGAGTTTGCAATATTGAGATCAAACATAGGACCGACTCCGTATCTCTCAGCAGACTATAATAAGCACAGAATCATCGCGGCCTCGGCAGTAGAATACAATAATATCTGGGCGGCGCAATGTGAATGTGATTTGCCAAGAATGACTTATGAAAACGGAAACCTTGTTTTTGAATATGAAAAAGACAACAATACCGGTGACCCGGATGATATTGCCGCCAACTCGTATAACCCGTATTTGTATAATGTATTAGGAAACTGGAGAGCTAATAAATCGTATGCGTATTTGACCGGAAGAAATTTCACGCCAAATGCGAATGATCTGAATCCAACGCTTCGAAAAACAGGTTTCTTTAACAATTTTGATCCGTTCTATGTTTACAGTGCAGCAACGGGCAAGTGGGAGAAGAATTTAATCTATGCCGGTTTTGGTAAATGGACTTTTGCTTCCCAAGTGACGCAATATAATCCATATGGCCAGGAAGTGGAAAATAAAGATGCCTTAAATCGTTATTCGTCGGCACTTTACGGTTATAATAATCGTTTCCCAATGGCGGTGGCATCCAATGCAAAATATAAAGAAATGGCTTTTGACGGCTTTGAAGATTATGATTTCTCTACCTGTCTGACGTCGGCCCATTTTAATTTCCATGGACTACTTAAACCAAATGAAGTAACCGTTTCGTCGAAACAATCACATACCGGTAGAAAGAGTTTGAAAATTGAGGCAGGGAAAAAAGCGCTGCTTAAAAAACAGGTGGTTTCCTGTGTGGAAGTACAAAGTCCTACAGCGAAAGTGAAACCGGCAGATAAAGTATTAGCTAAAGACATTAAAAAATAGTAGTAGAGATGATTCGTATAAAATTGAAAAATTTAGTTTTAATAGTGTTTTTGCTATGGTCGGGTGTCACGGTCTTGGCTCAGGTTTCTCCGGAAGAGAGACAGGCACTGATCGATATATATCACAGTACTAACGGTAGCAAATGGAAGAACAATAAAGGTTGGGATGTTAACAATCCTAAATCGGTGGTGACTTCCTGGGATGCTGCAAAGAAAACAGGATGGTATGGGGTAACGGTTAAAGACGGCCATGTTACCGATATTGTTTTAAGTGACAATAATCTGGAAGGGGAATTAAAAGCCGACCCGGATGCTTTCCAGGCGTTGACTCGTTTTTTAATTAACGGTAATAAAGTAACCGGCGAATTAGCTGAGGATTTGCTGGAACCTATGGGGGATTTACCTGTGTTTAAGGACGATGCTCTTTCAGTGACAATAGCAAAAGGTACTACAACTAAGAGTGCTGCGAATACAAAAACAACGGGGGAAAAGGTTGCGGTTGCGGATAAAGCAACGACTGTAACAAACGATAGAGTAAAATGGAGTTCATGTACCAAAGACAATATCTATACTCCTACCGTAAAAACGATATTCCTGAATTTTATAAAATATTTGGTTAATGCCAAAAATAGTGGTGTGCCTGATTATATGATCGAGGGGACTAACCCGCCGGAATTTAACGCATTAAAACCGTTTATAACGGATCCGTATCCTAAAATTACGCACTTCGGTACCGATGTAGACCCTTCGAATAATCGTTTAAGGGAGATGCGTTTCTCTTTTACAGGGGACCATGGTGAGCACGATGTTCGACTTTACGGTGATTTTTCGGATATCGCTCTTGTTAACTTTGACATCGATTTAGGGGGATATACCGATTCCGATCATTATTTGAATTTGCAAGGAGATTATTCAGACAATTATCCAGGCTATAGAATCCATTTAAAGGAATTTGAGGTCATGCATATTAATTTCTGTCCGGATAAATTGCCGATCTGTGACGAAAAAACAAGAATTCAGTTGTTGAGTTCTACCAATCAGGCAACCTTATGTGCCGGACAATTTATTAAAGTGGTCGTATATCCTTATATGTCCGCTGCCGAGTACAACATCCGAATTGTGAAATCGGACGGAACAGTTATCGATTTGAATACGATATATGGTACGAATGAGATATATATCAATTCGCTGGATGCAGGTACTTATACCATTATTGTAAATGGAGTGAATTATGACGGAGGGTGTACGTTTTCCGGTCAGTTAGATGATGTAACCGTGCAAAATTGTACAACGTTTTGTGCGTCGAATAATACAACATCGCCTATTGTAAAACAGTTGTATCTTAATTTATTGAATCATTTGATTTCAAAAATGCAGACCGACGGGTATATCGCCAATGGTTATGCACCTTCACAACTGATTTCATTATCGCCTTATATCTCTGATCCAAATCCTAAAATTTATAATGCGCATTTTGCAAATAACGGAGAGTATTTCCGATTCTCATTTGCGAATCATGGAAGCGATTATGATGTTTCGCTTCGTTATACACCTTATACAACCGTAACCGGTTTGGATATGTCCGGATATGTGTCGACTGCTTCAGTCACGACTTTGCCGGTACTTTTAAACACAAGTGTATACCAGCCGAATCACACGGTTAAACATGTTAATTTTTGTCCTCCGGCACCGGTTTACTGTACAACAGTTAATCCAAATGCTCCGGTGATCAAAAACTTGTTCCTTAATTTGATCAATAAATTAAGAACGCTTCCTAATGCAAGTGTGCCGAATGGTTTTACCTGTACGGAATTAACCGTTTTGGCACCGTACATTACCGATGTTAATGCTAAAATCTACAACTTTAATAATACAGGTGCTGCGATTTCATTCTCGTTTAACCCGCATGGAGCGCAATATGACGTGGTAGTTCCGCTTCTAAGTAATTTAAATATTACCAATGTGGAATTCAACAATTATTTTTTCCCGGATACACAGGCGACGTTTAAAACAACGTTCAGTAATGGTTCGGTGATTAACACAGGAACGGTAAAGCATATCAATTTATGTCCGGATGAGTTGTACTGTGAGTCGCACGTGGCTATTGTTGTAGATGAGTCGGGATCGTTGGACGATACTGAAATCCGAAAAATCAAAAAACAACTAAAAGCATTTGTACAGCAACAGGCTGATACGAATGATAATTTAGGAACGAATATCTATATTTCCCTGATCGGTATGTCTGACAGTGATACTTATAACAGAGGCGATGCAATCATGCAGGTTAAAGTTACGAATGGGTCTACTTTAAATCAGTTTAATAACTGGATTAACGGTTTTGGTGCCCGATACGGTCAACCGGGAATCAGTCATGGTTCGGATTACTGGAATGGTGCCTTGCAAAAAGCATTGCAGGCTTCGATGAAACCTAAAGCGGTGATTATGATTACCGATGGTTGTCAGACAGCCAATGTTTCGACGTTGGTAAGTACAATGAAATCATTCGATAATTATAGAAATCCGGCGAACCCAACCACGCCATTAACACCAAACGGTCCGCACTTATATGTATTGGGAATTGAGAATGGTTTCTATGTAGATTCGGAAACGGTTGTAAGTCAGCGAATGGCGCAAAACCAGGATCCTAATCTGAATCCTGCTTTGGTAGCACCTACTTTGCAAACGAACGATTTCGCCCGAATTGCCGCGGTTGAACATACCGATGTGATTCAAACGCAAGCCGAGTCACGCCTTAGAAAATCATTAAAATTCTTATTGGGTTATCCTGCAGATCAATTCCCGGTAGCCAGTATGGATTATTTTAAACCGGCTGATTATTATGGACATGATAACTTTACTATTCTGGGATCTGACGATCGTTATATTTCAGAAAAATTAGTCGATAGCCAAATCTCATGTGGAATCTCCATTACGAAAGATTTTTGTGAAGATTGTTATTCGTTCCAACCGGAACCCGGACAGGAATATATTTTAAGTGCCTGGGCAAAAGAAGAAACGAACGAACAGCTTAAAACATTTACGAACCCTGCAATTACGCTGATTTTTTATCACAATAAGCAGGCATTGCCACAACACGAAATAGGAAGAGTTACAGCAATTCCTTCGGGTGAAATTATCGATGGATGGCAACGCATTTTTACCAAGTTTAAAATTCCGTATTCGTCAACAAGTGCCATCAATAATACTATTTCAATTGGAGTGGAGTTGGCGAATAACAGTCCGAGTATCCCGGTTTATTTTGATGATATACGCGTGCATCCGCTAAAAGGTAGTATGAAATCATTTGTATACGATCCGGAAACCTTTAAGCTGATGTCGGAATTAGACGATAACAACTACGCTACTTTTTATGAGTATGACAACGAAGGTGGATTGGTACGTATTAAAAAAGAAACGGAAAGAGGTGTGAAAACCATTCAGGAAACCCGTTCCGGAAGTGTAATTAAAAACTAAAGGAAGTTATGGTACATAAAATCATCACATCCGTTTCCATCCTACTGATGGGGTGTCTGGTTCAGGCACAAACTGTAGGAGAGGTTTTTAAGAAAATTACAGCCGGATACAGTATCGCACAACCGCTACAGTATAAAACCGACTATAAACTGTTTAAAGATTATAAGTCGACTAAGGTAGAAGAAAACTATAAAGGTGTCTTTTATAAAAATGCGGCAAACGAAGTTTACATCAAAATCAACGATACGGAGATTATTAATACGAAAAAAACCAATATAAAAATCAGCCACTCCGAAAATGCAATGGTCGTTTCGAATCCGGTTAATAATTATTTTGGGGAAGCCGATTTTAATAAAGTATTCGAATTGTGTAAGCTGAATTCGTTTAAAGATTTTAAAACCTATTGGGAAATTATTCTGGAACCGAAAGCGCATTCCGGACTGACCTATTCCAAGATCGTCTTAAACGTGTCGAAGACCTATTTTATACAAAAACAGATCTTTTACTATAACACGGGAATTAATTTTTCCAAAGAGTATAAAGGAACAGATGTTAACTATCCGAGACTGGAAGTGGTTTATAGCGATTATAGCAGAAAAGCAATTCCTCCTTCGGTTTTTAATACACAAAACTACCTTTCTTTCTCCGGTAAGAATAGCATTGTTTTGGCTCAGCGGTTTAAAAAATACGAAATAATTGATGAACGAATTATTTCTAATAATATAAAATAAAAATCAGATATATGTATATCCCTAAGCGTTTATTTATTTTAGTATTTACACTATTTACAGCGTTTGTTT
The DNA here is from genome assembly GCF_013389455.1 of Flavobacterium inviolabile. Taxonomy (NCBI): domain Bacteria; kingdom Pseudomonadati; phylum Bacteroidota; class Flavobacteriia; order Flavobacteriales; family Flavobacteriaceae; genus Flavobacterium; species Flavobacterium inviolabile. Next base: position 1,014,166 of record NZ_CP058278.1, read on the forward strand.
TTGGACAACAGGAAGAAACTTTGGGCACGATTAGTTCGGGTAGCCAGTTGCATAGCCTACCTATGCTACAGATTACCGATCCGAAGTATGCCTCTTTGAATCAGCAGAATGTGCTGACTTCTATTGATCCTGCTGTATATATTCATTTTGGTTTCAAGGATCTTGCAAGTGATCTAACGGCTTATCAGGCGCAATATTCTTGTGAGGTGAAATTGAGAGTTGTACCCTATAACAACCAAAATGGAACTTTGGCACCTTATGCTGTCAAGTTGAGAATTGTGCACGATAACCTAACCGAAAATGTAAAATTCGACGATTATTCGATTTATAAGTTGCCGGGCATCCATAAAGCGGATGTAGCGGTAGATGAAGTCGTGTATAGAGATTTATCGGGACAAATTATTCCTACCGTTACTAATTCTACAGCGTTCCTTCAGCTTCGTTTTAAAACGGACCGCTATTACAATATCAAAAATACAACGGTGAATCCGGTTTCCAGAAGACTTATTAAGTACAATGGTTTGACGGAAATGGTGGTTAACAATGTAAGTGACGGTGCCGAAGAACTGGAAATCAACTGGACACGTTATATCGATGCGCCAGCGACAGAATATGAACTGGAATGGACCTGGGTGGATAACTATGGGCCAAACGGAAATAAATTGATGCCCAATCAGATTGCTTTAACAGAGCAGGATTTTAAACTGAATAGTACAAGAATACAAACCAAAGAATTAAAATATAGAATTCCATTGGTATTCTCAAAGGGGTATTTGGTATACCGGGTAAGACCGGTAGGACGATTCCTGGACGATACGAAAAAGAGTTATTACGGAACCTGGTCTTCTGGATTGGCGGGTAACTTTCAAAATGTAGGTAACTGGGGGACTTTCCTGGAAATTGATGCCGATCATGAAGTAGGTAAAAAGAACTGGCAATACCAGGCTTCTTTTGCCGAAGATGGTAAGAAAAAAGAAGTGGTAAGTTATTTCGATGGTACGTTGCGTAATCGTCAAACGGTTACTAAAACCAATACGAATAATAAAGCCGTTGTTGGAGAATCGGTTTATGATAATCAGGGACGTGTTGCTGTTGAAGTGTTGCCAACACCTATCGAAGCTTCCGGTATTCGCTATTACAGGGACTTAAATAAAAATGATAACAATCAGGTTTATACCCATCATGATTTCGACTGGGATCGACTGAATGGATTAATCTGTGAGCCGATATTGCCGCCGGGAATGTCAAAAAGTTCCGGAGCCAGTAAATATTATTCGGAACAAAGTGCACCTGTAGCAAACTATCAGGATTTTGTGCCAAATGCGAATAAATATCCTTTTTCTCAGATTGAATATACGCCGGATAATACCGGAAGAATCCGAAGAAAAGGTGGTGTAGGACAAGAACTTCAATTGGGTACCGGTCACGAGATGAGCTATTTTTACCTGCAACCGGACCAGGAAGAATTAAACCGACTTTTTGGATATAAAGTAGGAGATTTCAAACGTTATAAAAAGAATATAGTTGTCGATCCGAACAAACAGGTTAGTGTTAGTTATCTGGACCCTCAGGGAAGAACGATTGCTACAGCACTGGCTGGTGACAACCGGAAAGACGAGCCAATGATGTCGTTAGAGGATGAAACCAATAACGCATTACACGAAATGACAACAACCAATATGATGTCGAATAACGATGCCTATACTACCGGAATAAACGGGATATTACAGGATGGCGTACGATTAAATAGTCAGGTGGGAGTTGTGAAGGAAGAAGCGTTAACTCTTAACTATGGTTTGACGCATGCTACGAATACCTATAACGACTACTGTATGGGTGGCAAATACTATCCTTTTGTGTTTGACTGGAAGATGAGTCTTTTGGACGATTGTGGTAATGACATGCTGGTTGATTCGAATGGGGGTGGAATCGCTCAGATAGGAATGATAAATCTGAATTCCTATACACCGAATGCGCCAGCGATTTCATTCAATAAAAGTTTAACATCCAGTGTGTTGAAAATCGGATCGTATACTTTAAATAAGGATATCCGCGTGAATCAGGTTGCTGTCGAGCAATATGCAGACGATTATATCGCACAAATAAGACAGTCAAGCAATCCGTGTTTTCCGAGTTTAGCAGGTTCTACAATCGATATTAGCGAAGAAGACTGTCATGTGACGTGTAGAAGTTGTGAGGAAGCACTGATTTGTAGTTATTTAGCACTACAGACATGTCAGTCATTTAGAATGACCTTCCCTGCCGGCACAGATGAAAGTGTATTGGGAGATGTTGGGAATAGAGAATATTACGTTTTATTGGCAGAACAAAAATATGTAATCGATAACCTGAACAGCAATTTTGCCGGAAGTTGGTTTGTCTATAACGGATCACTATATGTGGATCAGAACGGACTTATTTCACAGTATCTAATCAATTCCTATGTAGTTCGTTTTAAAAAGGAGTTTAGAGGATTATTAGAGGGTTGTAGAGAATTGTGTATACAGCCGGGCGATACCTGTAATATCAATACGAGCATGTTACTGTCGGATGTTAGTCCGCACGGTCAATACGGATCCATTGCAGGAATCGATTTTCCAACGGCGCAACCAGGTGGAATAAACGCGCCTGCTGGTAATGTTGACGATACCCTAAGTTTGTTTAATGAAAACAATCAATTGTTATATGGCGGTTCTTCTGTTCAGACGTTTATCGATTTGGATACCGGATTAACCGTTACACAAAATGTATCGAACTATAACTGGAGACGACCGGCTACGCCATATATGGATGATAATGGTGATTTTGCGAAGGTAAAAGTCGAAAGAATTAATTACAATACTTATATCCCTGAAATTATGCCTTCGGCGAGTGTCGAAGATGATCCATTGGATCCGACTTCATCCAATAAATATGTGCGCCCGCAATATTTAAGAAATGTAACCGACTTTGTTAATAACTGGCAAGCAAGCTGGGCGGAATCGTTACTACCTTACCACCCGGAATACCAGTATCTGAAATACAATAAAGCCATTTGTGCCAAAACAAATTCGGCTGGTGATAACTCCGATAGCTTTGACGAGAAACTTAAAAATACCGATTATACCAATGTCTTTACGACAAATGGATTGGTTCAGAATTTAATTGCCCTTTCAGCTAATGATCCTTTCTATAACGGACAAATTACAGCGACGCCATCATCGGGGATTAACTACGATGCCGAAACTACGAATGATTTTAGTCTGAGAAAAAATTTATTGCTGGAAGCGATGAATACGAATTACGAAGGTATTAAATTGGCGAATAACGCCCGATTAAATATGCTTCAGACAGCTTATTATACCACTGTCTTCGGTAATGGAATTGCACCGGCTTCTACTTATCAAAGTTTGGTGACCACTCCGGTTAACCAATTACTTCCAATTCTTAATGCGCTGAATCCAACGGAAAAAGAGCGTGTTTGGAAGAGCTTTATGAACAACTATATCGCGTTTAAACAAAAAACAAGAACGGTATTCTCTCATATTTATGCTTTACGTAATAGTGGGTATAACGGTTGTATCGGCGACGTACAGAACGTTGATACTTTTGTAACGCTGTTCGAAAAATATAATACAACAGGTAATTATAGTAACCTGTTACAACGAATCAACCAGGCTTTTGCAACTCCGGTTCCGACAACGCCTGCCGGTACGATACTAGCTTGTTCGACTACTACCGTTGGATACTATAAAAACAAAGAAAAACGATTTATATCGGCCGATTATGGCTTTAACTCCGGTGTTCCGGGAGCACAGGCCATTGCCGATGCTACTGCCGATGCCGATGCAAATACCTATTACCAAACTGGAAAATGTCCATTATTATTAGACACCGAAAGTTTGTTAAAAGGATTGATCAATCCTTCTTTCCAGAATCAGGGATTATTGCTGTACGGTTTTAATGCCTATAGTATGCCGATGCTAACACCGGATTTATTTAATTCGGTATTGTTAGACCCGACTGCTTATGCAGCAAACCCACAAAATGTGACTATTAATGGAAGTGTTGTAAATGGAGGTGCAAGTTTGAACCTTACGTTTAATACGGCTAGTGGTAGTATTGCAGAGCCAATCGAACTTAAGATTCTAACACAGTCTTTATCTATAGGGTACTATATGAATGGTTGTAACGAAACGGTACCAGCTCCTACATGGACGACCTATAATACAAACTTTAAGATTGTTGATTTCAAGAATATTTATTATGTACCGGGATCGTTTAATCCGTTAAACAATACGTATAAATTCCAGATTGTTGCGGTTCTAAAACGACTTACGGGAACAAGTTGCCCGGCGTTAGAAGAGGTGGTTCTTGAAGGAACGATTAAAGCAGCTATCGGACAATGTAGTTTTGGGGATGCAGCTGGTGAAACAGGTGAAAATTGCGACAAACGAGTGCGCTTTGAAAAAGCATTGGTACGCGTTATGAATGCGTTAAAAGGAACGAATCCAAATATTCCGGGACAATTGTTTACGTCTGGGATAGCATTAAAAGGAGCTCCGAATGATAATTATACCTATGGTAGCAGTGTTATGCCGGAGGTGTTAAATGATCTTGCCTTAAATTCGTCTTGGTCGTGTAGTCCGAATACCAGTTTTACCGTTAACGGTCCAAGTCCGTTTACGATTTATAATCTGGTGAACGAATTTGGAAATCCATCTTTCCTTCCGGGAACTTTTTATAGAGTAACGGGAATAAAGATTGAGAAAAATATGGTGAATGGTGTTGTAAGTGGAGATGATAAAATAACAATCAGTTATCTGGATCTGAAAGATCAGGTGTTTACCCTAAATGGACGTATCACACCATTAAATTATAGTTGTATCTGTACGGAAGAAGTTTCTCAGACAGAAGCTATAGGAGCGAACTTCTTAAACCTGACGAATCATCTTTGGAGCGCAGGAGGTCCTATTTCACATGGCTTTTTAGATGGATATAATCCTGTTCAGATGCAGGCTGTAGCTCCATATATTGCTGGAAATAATCCAACGGTAAATCAATATGCGACACACTGGTCGGATGGACTATCGACTTATGATGGTATCAAGTTTAATTTCTTTTCGGGTTCTCAGGAATGTCAGTTTATGTTGCCACTTTATGCTTATCCGGGAAGAGGTTCTACTACGACGAATTATGCTTCACAGATTACACATTTCTCGAATTTTAAAATACTTGAAAATTTAGGTAATAATACGTATGCTTTTAGTGTTTTTGTTCACCATGGTTCTTATAGAGTTAGTAGTGGCCGATTTAATATGGTCTATCCGGCTGGAATTCAGGAGGCTCGTGGCACGATAAGCTGCCTTCAGCAAACGTTCTGTGAAGAGGAATTCGGGGTTACGAATGCACTGACATCCGTGTTAAAGGATCTTATACAGCAGCAAACAGTAGCCGACGGTGCTACTGCCAATGGATTACCGGCTTTAAATACGTATGTTCAGTTATCTGGAGCGGCTCCGTCAGCCAGTATCAATAACTTTTACAAAGTAGAAAATACGGCCAGTTCTCAAATTGGATTTACGTTTGCCAAAGAATCGGAATGTGAGGTAGTGTTTACGGTACCGGGTGTTTCATTTGCAAATGTTACGAATATTTCGGGATTGTCATTTACCAATACACAATCGGGTAATTTTACGGCTACGGTTACCACCAATACAGGGGCGCAAATTATTGCCAACGGTACTAGTAAATGTATCACTGCACGAAAATGTAATGCTGTAATTCAGGTGCCTTGTACCTCTTGTATACCGCCAGCAGTTGCTCCGTCGGTTTGTGTGCAAAAATGGCTGGAGTTTCGCGATATTATGGACATCGTACAAGGTTATCAAATGCCGGATCATCTGGCTCAAGATGCGAAATATTTCTGTGAAGCTAACTTAGGATATCTGGTTACAGATTATATCCATTATTTGAATATAACGGGAGCTTACGATGTTAGTATGCCGAGCTTTATAACGATAAGTGAATTTGGAGCAACCAAATTGAATTATGGTTATAATGGTACACAAATGGTTATCAATGCCTATGCAGCGTATTTGCCGACGCATCCTTCTGTTACATGGAGTGAGTTCGTAGACCTGTATATGACGGAAAATAAAATTTGTCCTCCGGCACCAATGGTTCCGACCATCGATATGCAAGTAGATAATATTCCTACTGCTTGTGAGATTTTTGTAAACTCGGTACAACAGACTTATATACAAGAATTAAGAGAGGAATATTTTATTGCAAAACGAGAAGAATTTAAACAAAAATATATTCAGGCCGCTATCAACGGGTTACAAGAATCGTTGAATAAAGTGTCTTATGATAAAGAATACCAGTATACTTTATACTATTATGATCAGGCAGGAAACTTAGTACAAACGGTTCCGCCTCAGGGGGTATCCCGATTAACACCGGCTACCGACAGTACGATTAATGAGATTAGAAATATATTCCCTAACGAAGAACAAGGGATGGTGAATGGTCTTGTTGTCGATCCAAATCACACGATGAAAACGCTATATCGTTATAACTCGTTGAATCAGTTGGTATGGCAGCAAACACCGGATGGTGGTGAAACGCGATTTGCATATGATCAGTTAGGGCGTATTATTGCCTCGCAAAATGCAAAACAGGCGGCGATGCCGAAACCAAGATTCAGTTATACACGATATGATGGTCTGGGACGAATTGTGGAAGCTGGGGAATATATTCCTGGACAAGCGTATATTAACGATGAAGGGAATGTTATGATAGGAGGTTCTCCGGTAAGTGATCTGGGAACACACGATTATACCCGCTATGAGGTGACGCGAACACTTTATGATACTCCGGTTGCGAATAGTACCAGTTGGTTTGAATCGTATTCCGGAAACAATAATCACAAAAGGGTTACGGCTGTATTAGTGTACAGTGTTCTGGATGAAGGGGTAGACCTGGATAGAATGGACATTATCGCGAACGACCGTTATGATAATGCGATTTTATATGATTATGATATCCACGGAAACGTAAAAGAACTTATTTATCATACGAATAAAGAGATCTTAAAAGAATTAAATCAGGATGTCAAAAAAGTGATCTACGATTACGATCTGGTTAGTGGAAACGTGAATAGTGTAACCTACCAACCTAAAAAAGCAGATCAGTTTATTCACCGTTATGAGTATGATGCGGATAACCGAATCACACAGGTTTATACCAGTAAGGATAAAATCGTTTGGGAAAAAGAAGCGAAGTACGACTATTACGAGCATGGACCTTTAGCACGTCTTGTTGTTGGAGATAAGCAGGTTCAGGGATTGGATTACTTCTATACGCTTCAAGGTTGGTTAAAAGGAGTGAACTCAGAACGTCTAGGTACAATCACACTTAGAGGCGCCTTCACCAACTACGATATCGGTGGCGATGGAGAGATTTTCAGTGGAGCCGCTAAAGATGCTTTTGGATTTGGATTGAATTATTTTAGAGGGGATTACCAGTCGAGACACCATGTTAACAATGGTGCGGATAATATGCCTTTAAGTTATAGTTTAACAAACGATCTTGAAAGAGATAGGAATTTGTATAACGGAAACATTAAAGAGATGGTTACTTCTTTAATGGATTTGAGGCAGACAAATTTATCATCGCAGTATAATTATTATTCATACGATCAGTTAAACAGAATTAAGGGTATGAATTCCCTTAATATTAATGATTTGTTAGGATTGTTTACAGAGGAATCGTATCGATCGCAATATTCGTATGACAGAAATGGTAACTTATTGACATTAAATCGTTGGGCGCCTACCCAAAAAAATTCTGGAAGAAACCAGTTAATGGATGAATTAAGTTATACGTATCAGGATGGGACGAATAAGTTGACGCATATTAATGATACTGTTCCTAACGGAGCGTTTACCAATGATCCGTCGAATCCGAATGATACTTCTCTGGATATTGATAATCAGGAGCGAGATAACTATCAGTACGATGAGATTGGTCAGTTGATCCGTGATGAAAAAGAAGGCTTGAATATTGTTTGGAGAGTCGATGGAAAAGTGAAAACGGTAAACAAAGCCAATGGAACCGTAATCGATTTCGAATATGACGGTTTAGGAAAAAGAATTGCTAAAAGCGTTACCAAAGGAAGCAATGCAACGACTACTTTCTACCAACGCGATGCACAAGGAAATGTATTGAGTACCTATGAGATGGTGAAGAAAGCTGGGGAAGGGATTAGATATTACCTGGTGGAACAGGATATTTACGGAAGCAGTCGTCTTGGGGTTGAAAAAGGAAGAAAAGAGCTTAATGCAGAAAGTGGAAGAGGAATTGCGTTACGAATGGATGCGATGATTGCTTCGGCACAGATTGCAGATAATGTCTCGCAGGCTTTATTAACAACACCGTCTTCAATTTGGGGATTATCGTTTAGTGGAAATAACAATGTTACTTGGGGCGATGGCGACAAGAGTATCAATTTCTTTGATCAATCTGGAGCGAAAACACAGGACTTTGAAATCAGAACGAATTTCAAAATTGTTGGAGGTTCAGCGATGACAGTAAATCAAAATCATGCGTTAGTAACTTTAGATGGTGCCAGAAGACCGGAATACAAGCAATGGGACAATAGTGTGGCACGTATCGTGATTAAGAGAAATGGCAATGGTGCTTATGTGCCGGCATTAGAAATTGAAAAGTATACGAAAAGGTTCCACCGTTATAAACCGTTCTTTGTTTTCCACAGACGTTGGAATTATAGAAACTATAAAACCGTTTGGACGTATGAGTTGCGAAATGCGATACCGGAAACCGAATGGAATTTCCATGCGAAGGTATCGGTGAATGGCGATAATTTTAGTCCAGAGTTTACGATTAACGGAAATGTTTACACGTCGAGAGATTTTATCGGTAATGTAACGCAAGAGTTAAACGGACCGGAATCGGACGATTACAGAGATTTCCCGGAACCAAATGCGGTTTGGAATACTTTGGGTAAAACCACAAAAGAGTATGGAAATGTGGAAGGAAACAATCTTAGAAATTCTTTCCAGGGGGTTCCTGTTGAAATGTGTGATTTCACCTATACTGTGAATAATGGTCAAGGGTCGGATAATACACCGGTATATGTCTTTCCGTTTGATGAAGGACCGGTTGGGCAACCAACGGCAACCAACAATTTGTTGAGCATGACACGAAATGGAGTTCCGTATACACAATCGTATTGTGGACCTACGGCATTAGATTCTGATGGTGACGGAATTCCGGATGCAGTGGATAACTGTCCGAATAAATTTAACCCGAATCAGAGTGATGTGGATGGCGATGGCGTTGGAGATGTTTGTGACAACTGTGTGTACACCTATAATCCAAACCAGGCTGATACAGATGGTGATGGTAGAGGAGATGTTTGTGACAACTGTATCAATAATCCGAATTACAATCAGATTGATACGGATGGTGATGGAAGAGGTGATGCTTGTGACAATTGTAGAACAATTTACAACCCGGGTCAGGAAGATGCTGATGGCGATGGTATTGGAGATGTTTGTGAAGGATTGGATCAGGGGCAAGGTACATCTGCGGAAGTTGGAACACCGGTTACAGCCTATCGTTTTGTAGGAGATAAAAACTACGAATTGTCGAACCATTTAGGGAACGTTCTTTCTGTAGTGACCGACCGTAAATTGTTAGGAATTTATGGACGAGGACGACTGCTAATTCCAGACGTAGTTTCATACAATGATTACTATCCGTTTGGGATGCTGGTACCTAATCGCCACATGAAGCCTCAGAATCATATCGTTACGGGTTTAATGGAATGGAGATGGATAACGAGTTAAAAGGCGGTGAAGGTGATAGTTATGACTTTGGAGCGAGGATGTATGACCCTAGAGTTAGTAGATGGTTTGCTCCTGATCCATTAGAAAAAAATACCAGATTTCTCATCATTAATTTTCGTTTTGAATAGTCCCTATCCTTTTTTTTGTTGATCCGGATGGAGAAGATCCAATTCGGCTATATTTGAAAAAATTGTTGTTGCTTTTTTACTGGAAACCCATTATGGTTTAGATTTATGATAATATGGAATCGTTAATGCAGATAGAGTTTTTGATAAAATTAAAATGGAAAGCTGCTTGAAGGAGCTAAAGAACGGTTTACCTGCGTTTACTGGAGTTGCAAAAATTGAAAGGCTTAGAACGAAGATTGGTTCAAAAATCAACTGTTGATAAAAAAGGTAAAAACAATTCCAAAAAAGTTTGAAAAATGGAACGTTACTGGATTTAAATGGTGATTTTAAAAAATTTTTAAAAAAGATGGAGGAACATTCAAAGTGGCTATGTTAGACCGTTTCCACAAGAACAAATGAATTGGTTTTTGTGATCGGGCATAATATAAAAATGTTGAAAAGATCTAAAGGAACGGAAAATCACAAAAAGAAACTAGCGATCAATCCAAAATATCAAATTCGGAAGGGAAAAAGTAGGTATTGAAATGGAAAAAATGGTAGGTATTCCAAGAACAATAAAACGGGGCAATTTATTAAAATTATCAAAAACACAAAAATAAAACTGGTGTTAATAAATTAATGAAGTAGCCCTATTGGCGCATCAAAAAGAGGTTATGAAAGAATGTTTTTTTGAATTTGGCCAAAACGTTTGATTTTAAACGGAAAAAAATCGAAAAAACTAGGTAAAAAATTAATAAAAATGGCATTTTGATGACAAGTATTGATTTACGTTTTGCTTTTTTTTTAACTATGGATAACCTATTTCTACTTTAAATATTTTGGGTTTTATTTTTAGGATTATTAATTGCTTGACTTTATTGACAGAGATTCGGTTTTGTTCAAATAAAACAAAATAAATTCCATAAAGATAAAGGAGTTTTTTTTTAGGTTTTATTTAATGTCATAAAAAATCAGTTATAGCTTTTTATAAATAATCTATTTCTATCCGTTTAAATAAATAAATTTTCGCGAATTCTCAATAGAGACTTTTTTTAACTTAAATGTTTAATAACTTTGAAATTTTATTGTCACAGATTTATTTGGGAAAACATCATTTATGCAAAGGATCAATATTTGTTCTGTCCTTTATATAAAAAAATCAAGCAAATTTCTGGCCCCGATTGTTTTGACAAATATTATTTTAAAAAAATTGATTTTAAAATTGGTAAAAAATAAAATTAGTTCTATTTTGAGACTAACCTTTTTTTTATAATATTCTATATAAAAATGGTATTTTTTTTAATATAATAAAATATAATTGTAAACAAATAAGGTGTCGCAATTATAGACTTCAATTCTTTTGAAGCGTAATCTTTTTTTTAAAAACTAAATGCAATGATTCAATCGAATTATATGATTTTCAATAATCCACTTTTGAAAAAATGGATTCATTTATTTTTTAAAAAATCCCAACCATAATCGTTGGGATTTTTTTTATTGCGCCTGTTATTTTTTTAAATCCCCATGTTTAAATTCATTAACTTTTATCAGATATTTTGCTCATTTTATTATATATAAAACATTCAAATATATAGGCTTTTTTTAAAGAAGAAAATCCGTTTTTAAATTTCAAAAAAAACTCCAACTGAATACGATTTTTTTCTAATGTAAAAAACTTCTTAAACATTTTTATAAGCGTCCATTATTACAACAATTAGAATCAATTATCGTAGCTATAATTTCTTTTTTTTGATGGAATAATAATGTTGAAAGTTGATTTGTCTTTAAGACATTCTCGAAATAAATCAATGGAAAACTAAAAAAGAAATTGCTAAAAAAAACCTATTGTTTTTTTCGTTATCGCTTTAAATAATAAAAATCGCAATACTAATAAGTGTTATTTTATTTGATCCATTTTTTTTGTAATCTTTTTTTTTTCGTTTTTTTTTTTTTTGCTTCACCAGGTCTGGCCAAAATCAAAATGTTTTTGAACCATCATACAGACCGTTTGTTTTCCATTTGTAAATTCCCATTCATGTTTTTGGATTACCAATTTATCTCCTTTAATTTTCCCGACTATTATTTTCCTATTTTACCCCTTTTTTTTGATCTTTTTTTGGATAATTTAGCCTTATTTGATCCTTTTTCATTTGATGTTGGGCTTTCCTATTAAAATCAGATTCATCAATTTTAGGCCCCTTTCGACAATGCAATTGCAAGATGTTTCCATGTTAAACAGATTTCATAACTATAGCCAGTCTTTAAAGGCTTTCGCCATCTTTTAACAATTTCAAATCACCTTAACAATTATTCTCTTCCCCAATCCTAAATTACTTCATAAAAGTTTATTCTTTTTGCAAATTATTTGGATTTTTAAAAACTTTTCCATCTGCATTTTCAAAATGTTTTTTGAAAAATCCTCTTGGATCGTCCTGAAAAAACTCCTTATTTCTTTGGTTAACAAAAATATCGAATTTTACCATTTGGCATAACAATTCCAAAATCTTTTATTCCCAAATATCATCCATATTGATTTAAATCTGCCATACATTTAATGGAAATTTTTGAAATCATTACCATCTTTAACAAAATAAACGCGTCTTCCATCCCATTCCAATCATGCATTTGTAGGGCTATTCAAACAAAAAATGTATGGTGACCATCCCGTATATTTTTTTTTCTAATGGATCAGGAGCAAACCATCTACTAACTCTAGGGTCATACATCCTATTCTCCAAATCATAACTATCCCTTCACCGCCTTTTAACTCGTTATCCATCTCCATTCCATTAAACCCGTAACGATATGATTCTGAGGCTTCATGTCGGTTAGGTACCAGCATCCCAAACGGATAGTAATCATTTTATGTAATTCTGAAAATAATTTCAATCAGTAATTAATTGAGATATTAATATTTTTTGATAAAAATGCTGATTATGGTAAAAAAAGGCCTTTAAAAATGTACTGATTTCAAAGCAATTATAGTCTAAAAAGAACGTAATTATGGGTTAAAATTTAATTTAAAGATAGGAGAACGTATTACAAATAGTTTCCATTTGAAAATTTAACAAGTAAAACCGTGTTCGAAAATAAATTCCGTTTTTTAATCATTACAAACATTGTTTTTTGTTTTTTTGTTGATCGTCAAAATTGGATAAACTAGAATTACAATATAAAAACTACTGGAAAAATAGCCCTAAAATTTAAAGTTTTTTATACAATGTTAGGCTTTTTTTTGATGGCTTTAACATGACTAAAGAATTGAAAAAAAAAAAGGTGATTCGGAATTTTTTTAATTCCCGAAAAAAAAAAAAGTTTTAGATAGTTTATATGTTGTTTGCAACAGGAAGGCGCTTCCGAAATACAAAAATTGAAGCGATTACCCGTGATTTGATCGCCAAAAAAAGGAGTTCGAAGCTTTTAACCAGAATTTGCCACTGAAGAATCGGCTAAAATCTGGTCCAGAATTAATGGTTATACGACCGGTTTTTTCAAAAGATAAAAAACTACGACTTTATCTTAGGATCCGAAAACAAACGATCTGTCCTTTTTTTTGCTAAAAATAAAAACTTTAGAAAAACTAACGAAAATGATCATCTATATTAAAAAAAAATACGAAGGCAATCAATAGTCTTTAGCTAGATTAAACTCCCGGATTCCTTTATTGATTAATAAACATTTTGGAAATTAAAAAAAATGTGCATTACTTTGCATACTATTTTCCAGCTTTAGATGTACTTTTTAATTTCTTTGTCAATAAATACCTGAAACATAGTGTAATAGCGATTTTACGAACCGCTGGCATGACTATGTCCGCTTATTTTTCGAACCAGATGTTCCGGCATACCTAAAATAAGTAATGTTGTAATTGCTGTTCTCCGCATCATATGAGAACTCATTTTTACCATCCATCTTTTCAGAAAAAAGCGATTAGCAGCCTTGTTGTTTTGTTTTGTCAGAACATTCCTTGCTTTTCCCGAAAAACAGAAGCTGTAAAATTGGCTAATTCACCTATTTGTTTGAGGCTTTTATTAAAAGTTAAACAGACTTGTACTTCTAAATACCGGATTTTTTTACATTTCTAGACTGATAATTTTGGTTAAATCAATAAAGCGTAAGCCGGGAGTTTGATATGGCTAAAGGTTTTGGTTTTCTTCGATTTTAGTTTTAAATACCAGTCATTTTCTACTTTTTTCAAAGTTTTTTTCGTCAGCAAAAAAAATATCGGAGTTTTGTTTTCGGATCGTAATCCTTTTGTACATTGAAAAACAAAAATATCTTTGATCCGACCATTATTTCCGATAAGTTATTTTCAAATTCTTTATCGTGAATCAGAAACTTTAACTCTCCGTTTTTTGAGACAAGACCAAGATTTCAATTTCTTTTTTGTTTTCGGACATAAAACCGTTGGAAATCGCCGGTAAAGAAATCTTTATTTTTAGGTAGTTAAAAAAAAGACCCGAATGACTTTAATGTTAGAGCCGACATAATTGTCATGGCAGCCTTTTTTTTTGTATAAAAATCTGTAAATTTCTGATAGAATTTTTTTAGTAGTTTTTCTCCGATTGTAATTCTCGTTTATTCAATTTTGAGGCATCACAAATCCGTAATTCAAAACTGGTATCGATTAAAACTGAATCAAGTTTTGTAAAACATAATACTAATTTTTTCATGGAATCCGGTTTGATCCGTTCGCCGTTCTTTTTTAAACGTTTTAACCTGTTTCGGTCTTTTTATAAATTGTTTAAACAGTGAAGTTATAGGGGCCGTTTTTTTTCATGGTAATTTTTCTCCAAAAAATATTAATTCTCAATGGAAAATAAGCACTGATTGCTAATATATTTCGTCAAAAATCCGTTATATTCCTATCCGTTTGGGATGCTGGTACCTAATCGCCACGAAGCCTCAGAATCATATCGTTACGGGTTTACGGAATGGAGATGGATAACGAGTTAAAAGGCGGTGAAGGAAATGGAATTAACTTGACAAAAGATTCTATGATCCCTAGAATTGGCCGATTCTTTCTATTGATCCATTAGAAAAAAAACCCATGGTATCTCCTTATCAGTTTGCGGGGAATACTCCTATTCAGGCAATTGATTTGGATGGCGCAGAGGAATATCACTACACTTTAAAAAAAATCGTTAAAGGAAAAACTCATTTTATATTGACAAATACAAAATAAAAGTTTAATCATGTTGTATTACTGTGGGGATTAATTGATCGATATTATAAAATTCCAGTAAAAAAAAATATTTGGTTACTCATGAAAAAAAAAAAAGGAAATACTATATCGGTTTCTGCGGGTTACTTATGGAAGTGGTAATCAAGATAAAGCTGAGCTCTTCGAACTTTTTTTAGAGATTCGGAATCTCACTGGACTTTAAATGATTTTAAAGAGTCTTTCAATTCTGAAGGCCAATCAAATAATATGGCAATGGCTCAGACGGCTGTTAATCTTCAGAATAACACTCTTATGTACGGGCCTATTAATGGAAAAGCCTGGTATACTCGAGGGATTATCAAAGAGGAAACTCACAGATAAATAGCAGACATTATTTAAGTTCTGATGCTATTGCAAAAGCCAAAAAAACAGCCCCTGCGACTATGGCTCCTAGAGCAATTTTAGACGCGGATATTGAGGCTTATAATACCGGAGATTTCAAAATTAAAAGGAGGTGACGTTTTGATTAATGGTCGAACTTATAGCACTAAGAACGAAGGAAAAACACTTTATCCGAAAAGATGGCGGTGCCAAAGAATTCATTTTAAACGTAAGTCAAGGTCAAATTAAAGCAATCCAACTAATTAAAACAGTTCCTCGTGAAAGACTGGATGCTGCAGTAAAATATTCTAAAATTTCAAATGAAGATTATAAATTTGCCCAAGACTTTGTTAAAAAAAAATATTAATCATGGCGATTCTAGTTTGTTACTATAAGAAGAAATAAGAATTGATAGGATATTAAATGCTTTGGCTACCATATTTAATACATCCAAAAAATCGAATAAATGAACTGAAAAATTTTGATGAATCTGCTACAATTAATTTTGAGATAACACAGCTTAATGTGATTCGTGCAATTTTAATTTTCAATTAGAGGTCTTCCTTTTAAAAGAAAATATTTTATCAGCGGAAATATATAATAACTTACTGTTGGTTATTGAACTAAAAAAAAAAATAATTGGTCTGGATTTTTCATTACATGATTTTTTAAACCCATATAGTTGGTTACTATTAAAAGATCATAAATTATTTTTAAACAAGATTCTGATTTTGATGATGGAATTGATATTAACACTAATAATCAAATGGAATTGGATATGAAAAAAAGTATTGAATATATTACCTCAAAAAAAAAGATATATTAAATAATTCTTTTGAAGTTCCATATTTTTTTAAGGACTCAAATTCATGGATAAAATGCTCTATATAGATTGAATAGAACAATCCAGTAAATTGCATTCAATTTTAAATGTTCAAAACAAAAAAACCTAACTTTTAAAAATTTAGGTTTTTTTATTTTCCATCCCTAACTGATTTTTTTTTTTTTTTTCTTGAAGAAATATTACAAAAAACCTTTCTTAAAACAATTTATAAAAATCGATATCGAAAAATAAGTAAATTTCTATCAGAAGAAAATCATTTTTTGAAAAAAGTTAAATAAGAAGTCCTCTAATTATTTGTAAAGAGCCTATATTTGAATCGAATTTCACCTCATTATTACGTTCATTTTTTCCATAATTGCAATCAAAATCATCCCGTTTTTTTTTTTTGAGGTGTTTTTTTTACTCTGATTAGTATTTTTAAAAAAGTTTTAAATTCCATTTAAATTACTGTAAATTACTTAATTACATAAATATAATTTCTATCCGTTTGGGATGCTGGTACCTAACCGACATGAAGCCTCAGAATCATATCGTTACGGGTTTAACGGAAAGGAAAAAGACGATGAGTTTAAAAGGTGGCGAAGGGAATCATATCGCTTTTTTTTTTTTTCAGAAAGAGGCTATGATCCACGTTTAGTAGATGGTTTATCACTATTGATCCTATCGCAAAAAAAAATCAGTATCCTTCTCAAAGTCCATTTGCCTTTGCATAAACAGCCCTATTGAACTTATTGATGTACTTGGAATGGGACCTGGTGACCCGAAAAAAAATCATTTTTGTTAAAGATGATAATTTGACAAAAATTTCCAAGAAATATGGCGTTTCCATTGATGATATAGTAAAATGAATGGAATTGTAGACAAAAATAAACTTTTTAACGATTGGTCAGAATTTGATAACAATTAACCCTGAGGCTGATTTTTTTGTTAATCCAAGAGGAGGTTATCAAAATCTTTTTAATGCAGATGGAAAGGAAGTTTTTCAAATAATATTGCAAGTGTTGGTTTTGACTAACTTTGTATTAGGATTGGGCGAAAGAAACTTAATTGTTATCGGAGGTGATTTGAAAAAAAAATCTGTTCAAAACTGGAAGGTCGTAAAAGGCCTTTTTATAAAGAACATCATCAATGGAAATGGTAGATGAAATTATTAACGATGGAAAAGTCAATCCTGGAGAAATAGCCTATAGAAATTTTAGACCAGGAAATCTTCCGTCCAATGTAAAAAAAACGGGACTCAAAGAGGCTTTTGAAAGATTAAAAAGGAGAAAAATGGAAAGATAATAGTCAAAATAGTCCAATACATGTTCTCGGATCATTTAACATGTCTATACGGGTAAATGCAAATGGAACAACAGCAACGGTCTGTATTTATGATTCAAAAACATTTAAATCATTTATTCTGAGGTAATGCTGGTGAAGAAAAAAAAAAAAAAAGAAAAGATTCAAAATATAAATTTTTAACTAATACTTATCAGTAATTTAAATGGAACGTAAACATTCCAAAAAAAACAATAGGTTTTTTTTAGCAATTCTCTTTTAAAAACGGGCTATTTTGAATTTCATACAGAATATCAAAAAAAAAAATAATGGGAAATATTCTGATTCAAAAACAGGAGAATATGGACGTAAATGTTTTTACTTTTTTTAATCGGATGAGATCTATTCAGTTATAGTTGAGGATTGTAAAACAGTCTATTAATTAATCAAGAAAAAAAAAAAATTTGAAGGTTTTTTAATAATAGTAATGATAAATATTATAAAAAAAAAACATTATTGATGGGGATAATAAAAAAAACCTAACAGGCGCAATAAAAAAAAAGAGACGATTACTAAGGCTTGACTTTTAAAATTGAAAAAAAAAAGGATCCATCTTTTTCAAAAGTGGATTATTGAAAATACATTTTATCCATTGAATCGCATTTAGTTCTTAAAAAATTGGAACTTTAAAAGATTTAGTCTATAATTGCGACACCTTTTTTGATCCTGTTTACAATTATAATTTTATTATATGGTAGTCCATTTTTTTAAGTTAATATTCCATCAAAAAAAATCAGTCTTGTTCAAAATAAGACTAACCTTTTTTTCTTTTAATAGTAACCAATTTTCCATCTGTTTTTTTTTAATAAGGTATTTGTGAAAAAAATCCAGGGCCAAAATTATTTTATACAGGTCAATAACAAACATTGATCCTTCTGCTGGTAAATTTCCGTGTTTTCCCAAATAAATTTTCAATAAAGATAGCAAAGCATAAACCCTAAGTTAAAAAAAATGAGAATCACTAAAGGTTTATTTTTTAATAATAAAATTAATTTAAAGCATAAGAAAAAAAAAAAGCACTTTTAAAGTTCAACCATTTTTTAACAACCTCCAAAAATATGGTCCATAAGCATTTAATATCCTGCTCCAATAATATTTCTTTGCTTTATAAGAAACAAAACCGAATCGCCAAAAGTAATCAATTTTTTTTAACAAGCATTAAAAGGGTCAATACTATTTCTTTTTGAAATTTTAAATATAAATCAAAATCGTAGAATCTTACTTGTCATCGTGTTTATTTTTATTAATTCTTTACCTAGTTTTACTTTTTTTGATCTTCATAACGTTTAAAATTTTTTACCTCCACTTTTCAAAACATTTTTTTCATAACCTTCGTTCTCTGATGCGCAATAGGGCTACCATTAATTTATTAACACCAGCAATTTTTTTTTGTTAAATCACCTCGATAATTTTAATAAATTCCTGAACTTTTGATTGTTCAAATTCTACCATTTTATAATCCATATCAATACCTACTTTTTTTGCCCTTCGAATGATTGAACTTAAATTTGTCGTCGGTATTTATCTGGTAAGTTTTCCGTCATCCAATAGATCTTTTGCATTTTTTTTTTTTCCATTAATAGGCCCAAAAAAGTCATTTCCTTCTTGAAGGAATCAGTCTACTTTACGACATTGAGAAAATTTGATTCCATCAGAATTTCTGTACCTTTAAAATCATTTAAATCCAGTAACGATTCTGCAGCTCCAAACCATTTGGAATTGATTCCTTTTTTTGATTACTGCACTTGTTTTGAACCCAAACGTATATAGTATTTGGTTTTAAACCGTTCTATAAGCAAATCAGCTTTTTTTGTTGTACTATTTTATAAAAAATCTGCTGCATTAATGCTTATTATCATAAATTCCTGCTGTACCATACCATTGTTTGGTTTTAATTTGTAATATAAAACGAGTTTTTTTTTAACGATAAGTAAACTGGTTCTTCCATCAGCCATCAACAAAAAAATAGGACTATTTCCCATCGATGAATAAGATGACCAATGGGGTATTTTTTTCTAATGGATCAGGAGCAAACCATCTACTAACTCTAGGGTCATACATCCTTTGCTCCAAAGTCATAACTATCACCTTCACCGCCTTTTAACTCGTTATCCATCTCCATTCCATTAAACCCGTAACGATATGATTCTGAGGCTTCATGATTAGGTACCCAGCATCCCAAACGGATAGGAATTATAGTAGTATAAAAATCTTATTAATAATAACTTACAGGTTTGTGTAAAATTTAAAAATTGCCTATTATGGTGAAAAACGACCCTTTTTTAACGCTGAAAAAGATACAGGCTTAGGGTTGAATTTAACTAAATTTTTTAAAAAAGAATCGTACAAAAAGGTTTTTTCTGGTTTTTGAAAAAGTACTATATTGCGACGATTAAAAAAATAATTGAATCCCTTGAAAACAAAGACTTTATTTCGTTTTTTTTGCATATCCTTAGTAGTAATATTCTTTTCTTTTACAGATCCGTATCTGATAAAGCGCGTTTCCGATGCGAACTTCCGCTATGAATTCTATGTAACGGATAAAAAAGTAAAACCCAAATCGGAAAAAACCTACTATTGGTTTAAAGGCGGAACCATACATAATGCACAAGGCGGTACAGCTGGTGAATTGCTGGATGATGCCTTTACTAAAATGTACCACAGCAACCAACTGGCAGAACAGGGGCAATTTGAAAAAGGACTAAAGATAGGTTTGTGGAAAACCTGGTATCCGAACGGAACATTGGAAACAACTCAATACTGGAGCAGTGGTCTGAAAACGGGAAACTTTTACCGCTATGATGATAAAGGAGTGCTGATTGAAAAAGGATATTATAAAAGCCATATCAAACACGGGGAGTGGATTGACCATATCAAAAAAGATACTACCGTTTATAAAAACGGAAAAGTATTTGTGGCGCCTCCTAAGTTGACTAAAGAAGAAAAAGCAAAAGTAAAAGAAGACGAAAAAGTAGCAAAAGCTGCTAAAAAAGCTCAGGAGAAACTGGACAAAGAGAAAAAAGCCCTTGAGAAAGAAAATAAGAAAAAGCAAAAAGAGCTGGACAAACAACAAAAGGCGAATCAGCCACAAAGAGTGAACCAGCCACAGGAACAAAAAGAAAGTTTCTTTAAAAGGCTGTTTAAGAAAAAAGAACCAAAAGAGAACACGAATGGTAAAGGCGCATAGTCTTTTATATGCGGTTTATATTTGCCTGATTGTATCCATAATCTGCGGCGCATTGCTGTATTTCTCCGGTTTGTACAATCAGCTGAATTTGTATTACAATTTACAGGAGGAATTATACATTCATAACCAGTCGGTGGTGAATTATGCTTTGGGGAATAAACTGGCTGCAGAAGAATTTCCGGCAGACGAAGCCTCCGGAGTTCAGGGAAATTATGAAGTAAGACAATACGGATTACTGAATGTGCTGCTGGCAAAAACATCCCTAAGGAATGATACTGTTGTTTCGGCGCATATTGTAGGAAGTTATTCCAATGATAAAACAGCGATTCATTTGGCGAACCTTACCAAATCGCTTCGTTATTCGGGAACGGTCAGGCTGAATGGCGATAATAAATTACCGTCAACATTTATAGAAACGTCGTATCTCACGAACAAAGCAAGCCAGTTGACGGTTACCGGGAAAAATACTGTTTCGGAGATCAAACTTCCGGAGATCAATGAAAACTTTAAGAAGATCTTTGAAGGAATCAAAACAGAAAAAGTAGCCTTATCCCAGTTTGAAAAAACAAAAGACTCCCTGTATTTCAATTCCTTTCTGAAAGAAACTAAGGAAATACTGTTAACGAATACGCTCCTGGCCAATGTTATATTCAAAGGGAATTTCGTACTTCGTTCGAATGATTCGATAGTGATCAGGAAAAATACGGTTTTGGAAGATGTCATACTGATAGCCCCGAAAATAACTTTCGAGGAAGGATTTAAAGGAACGGTTCAGGCTTTTGCGACCAAAAGAATAGAGCTTCAGGAAAAAGTGAATCTGCAATACCCGTCTGTAGTTTGCGTGTATAACGACACGGAAGGGGAGAGTAAGCTCAAAATAAAAAAGGAATGTAAAATAGAAGGCGCAATAGTCCTGTTTGGAAGCTCGATATTGACAATCAATAAAAACATTATGGAGCTTGATGAAAAAAGTTTCGTACTGGGCGATATCTATTGTACCGGAAAACTGGACTTAAAAAGCGATGTACGCGGTTCGGTGTACACCAACTATTTTTTCTATAAAAACGGTTCTTCCGTCAATGATAATATGATTGTAGACATCGAAATAGATCCTTTAAAGCGGCCGGAGTACTTTATGGCGATTCCGTTATTTGAGGCTAAAAAAAACAATTATGGTGTTATTAAAAAAGTATTGTAATATTCCGGCAAACTCCATTCTGGAATCCGTAATTGCGCTGACAATAATTTCGGTATGCCTGTATATTGCGATCACGGTTTATGCCGCGGTATTTACACCGCGCACATCTGCCAGGTTTTACAATACCCAGAATAAAGTCAATGAAATGTTTTATCTGATGCAGCTGCAAGGAGATTCTCTGCAATATGATAGTGAAGATAAGAACCTTGAAATAGAGGAAGAAGTCGTTAACCCCGGAGTGAAGAAAATATTCATACAGTATAAAGACAGTACTAATTTCAAATTTGAAAAAAGTTTTTACATACAAAGCAGCGGTGAATAAAACACAATTACAGGCCTTTTCAATGATAGAGGCCATTGTGGGTATGGCCATTACAGCAATTATCATGAGTCTGATATTTGTTGTTTTTTCTATTGTCACCGAAAGACTGCTGGATTTTAAAAACCAGAACCAGCCGGTAAACGATCTGAACCGCCTGACGTATTCGGTTAATAAAGATATTTTCGAAAATGATAAAATGCAGATCCGGCAGGAAGAACTTGTTTTTACCGGATATTCGGGAGAACTGGTCAGATATAGCGTTCAGGAAGACTATGCTTTACGCACCAAAGGCGAGTTTGTTGACACGTTTAAAATTCAGATAAAAGAAATGGTTATGGATTCTGTCTTTAGTCGCTCGAAACGATTAGCCTTCCGGAAACTGAAAATGAAGCTGGAAGTCAGCGAAAAAGAAATGGGGCTGAATTTTTATAAGCAGATTTATGCTAACGAACTATTACAAGCAATACAGGAGAAATGAGTTTTGATTTAAGTACCTATAAAAAAGAAAAAACGGAGAAAAAGGATTTCAGGATCGAAACCGGTCAGCTCCAGTTCTCAAAAAAACTATCCGATAAAAAGAAAGAAGTTTTCTATCGGGAATTGGGTATGCTTTTAAAGTCCGGGGTAGATTTTAAAAAAGCACTGGAAATTCTGAGCAACCAGTCCAGTAATAAGCTGGAAAAAGAAATCATTATCGAAATCAAGGATAAAGTAGTAGAAGGCAGGAGTATCTATGAATCCATGAGGGAAACCAAGCAATTTTCGCCCTATGAATATTACAGTATCCAGATTGGGGAAGAAACCCGGAAACTGGAAGAGGTTTTAACCGAACTGCAAAAATACTTCAACCGGAAAATCCAGATGCGCAGGCAGATCGTTTCGGTATTGACCTATCCGGCGATTGTAATGTGTGTGACCATACTGGTATTGTATTTTATGCTGAATAAAGTCGTGCCGATGTTTAGCTCCGTTTTCAAACAATTCGGAAGTGAGCTGCCTAAAAGCACGCAGATCATTCTTAAGATATCGAATCATTCCGGAACCATTTTTACAATAGTGGCGATTGTGATTGCGGGACTGGTGTTAATCCATGTCCTCCTGAAAGGTAAAAACAGCTACAGGGCTTTTACGACCAACATGATCTTAAGAATACCCTATTTTGGAAGCCTGATCCGTAAAATATACATCTCCAGGTTCTGTCAGGCCATGAACCTGCTGATAACCTCAAAAACAACACTCATCAATGCGCTGTCGTTAACCTCCAAAATGATCGGATTCTATCCGATTGAAATTGCGATTGAAGAAATCAAGGAGGATATTACCAGAGGGGTTTCGCTTAGTGACAGTTTAAAGAAACACCATGTTTTTGAAAATAAAATGGTTTCCATGGTTGAAGTGGCCGAACAGGTTAATCAGCTGGATACCATGTTTGAACGACTGGCCGAACAGTATAATGAAGAGATCAGTCACCAGACAAAAATGATTGGAGTAATCCTGGAACCGATGATTATTATTGTAATTGGCGTCATCGTTGGGGTGATCATGGTATCGATGTATGCGCCGATGTTTGATTTAAGTAAAATAATAAATAATTAAGAATCATCTCATTAATGTTTGTATTTTTGCCGCCGTTAATTAACACTTTTTAATAAATAAAATAGTATAAAGATGTTTGCTACCACAAAAAAATATCTTCAAAAAATAAAGAAAGCCGCTGTTAAAGCCTACTCCTTAACGGAGATTCTAATCGTTTTATGTATCATCGGAATTTTATTACTGATGGTATTGCCCAACCAGACCTCGGTAATCAGCCAGGCTAAGGCAATTGAAGCGCAGGCAATGCTCAATCAGGTATATGGCTTGCAGAAAAGTTATTTCTACAGACACTCAAAATATTCCAACAGTTTGGAGGAATTGGGCTTCGAACAGGAAAAAACCGTTCAGGAAGGTGGACAGGCTGTTTACAAAGTTGAAATCATTGAAGCGTCAAACGATTCTTTTATGGCAAGAGCGACCTCGGTTTCCGATTTGGATGGCGACGGTAATTTCAATACATGGGAAATAGACAGTAAAAAAGTGCTCACAGAAGTGACAAAAGAATAACGTGTATATGTTGCCGGGAGTATTACTATGCTTATTGCTGATGGTTTTTCAGGACTGGAAAAACAGGACCATTCACGTGGCTTTACCGCTGCTGGTCTTTGTATTGTCTTTGCTGTTGATAAAACAGGAATATAGCAGCGTGTGGATGATAACGGCCTATAATGCCGGTTTCTTCCTGGTCACCTTTGTGATATTAATACTCTATATGAGCTGGAAGAACAAACAGTTTTTAAACCCGTTTGAACACTATTTCGGACTTGGTGACCTGCTGTTCTATTTAGCGATAACACCCTTATTCCTGCTTAAAAACTATGTGGTCTATTTTATTTTTTCCATGCTGTTTTCCATAGTACTACAATTGGGATTAAAGAAAGTCATGAAACACAGGACAATACCTTTGGCTGGCTTTGCATCCCTTTTGCTATTGATACTGATGGCAGGCGATCTATTTTTAAATTTTTATAAAATCACATTGATACCCAGAATATGAATGATATAATGGTCAATCCGGATATACAGCATATTATTTCAAGTGATATGGCAAATCATTACAGGGTTTTACCAAAAACTGTAAATGAAAATACAATCGAATTATATATTGATGGTTCCCACAATCATCAGGACATAAAAGACGAACTGGAATTGTTATTGGGGAAACAGATTTCATTTGAAATTTCGGATGCTTCCGAAATCGAAAAAGCACTGTCCATTCATTACCGGAAAGAACGTCATACCAGTAGTAATAAATCCCTGAATATTGAAAAAGGCGATTTCCTGGAAAACCTTTTAGAAGAAGCAAAATCCTTAAAAAGCAGTGATATTCATTTTGAGGTTTATGAAGAGTCGTCCCGTATTCGTTTCAGGATCGACGGTCAGCTTATCGAACGCTACAAGGTAGAAAAGGATAACTACCTGGAATTAGTGAATAAGATCAAGATCAAGTCCAAGCTGAACATTACCGAAAAGCGATTGCCGCAGGACGGAAGGATTACCAATGAATCATTTGATATCAGGGTTTCCATATTGCCGACCTTATTTGGCGAGAAAATCGTAATGCGTTTATTGGGTCAGGATGCCTCAAATATAGATCTGAACACGTTAGGACTGGAAAAAGAAGAACTGAGAAGTTATCTGGAAGCAGTAAAAAAACCAAACGGGATCATCCTGATCAGCGGTCCTACAGGTTCCGGTAAAACCACTACGCTGTATGCCACATTGCGATTGCTCAATGATTCCAAAAGAAATATTGTAACGGTAGAAGACCCGATCGAGTATACCTTAAAAGGAATTAACCAGGTGCAGCTGAAAGAAGATATCGGACTGACATTTGCGTCGGCCTTAAAATCGTTCCTGCGTCAGGATCCCGATGTCATTATGCTCGGGGAGATTCGTGACTCCGAAACCGCATTAATGGCAATACGTGCCTCATTAACGGGACACCTTGTGTTGTCCACAATACACACCAACTCTGCAATCGGGACAATTTCCAGACTTGTAGATATGGGAGTGCCGTCCTATCTGATTGCGGAAACGCTCAATCTTTCGGTAGCACAGCGGCTTGTTCGGAAACTTTGCAATGACTGCAAAAAAGAAGCCGTTTGTAATAAAGAAGATTTTCCGTCCCATTTCGAATTTCCGTATGAAATCGAAACCTATTATAAACCGGTTGGCTGCAACAAATGCTATCATACCGGATACAGAAGCAGAAGAGCTATTTATGAAGTTTTAAATATTAACCATAGTGTTTCCGAATCGATAAAAAACAATACCATAGCGCAGTTTTTGGGTAATGATGAAAAACACAAATCATTATCTGAAAAAGCCTTTGATATATTAGCCGAAGGAGAAACTTCATTAGAAGAAATATATTCTATTTTAATTAACGCCTAAGAAATGTTTAAAAAGACCGTTTTTTTAATTATAAGTTTATTAATCACAGGATTACTGTCGGCTCAGGATATTGAGCTGGAAAAGAAATTTGACGAATTAGCCAAACAGAAAAAAGGACTGAACGAAATCATAAAAATTGATGTTTCAGGCTTAACATTGCACGACTTTATTCTCTCCATTGCCGAAGAACATCAGTTGAATGTCAGTGCCGAAAGTGATCTGACCCAATCGGTTGTAAACAACTTTTTCGATGTAACGGTAAAAGACGTGTTCCTTTTCCTGGCGCAGAAATACGATCTGGAAGTTGGTTTTATGAGTAATATCATCACTTTCAAGAAAAGAAAAGAAGTGAAGATCATAGAGCGGAAACAGCCTAAACTGGTCGATGTCAGCTATAACCCTCAGAACGATTTCCTGTCGGTGAAATTGGAAAACGATTCACTGCCGTCTGTTGCGAAGGCGATTATTGATAAATCCAGTAAAAACCTGATCCTGGCACCGGATGTTAAAGGCCTTAAGGTATCTTCCTATATCCTGAACCGCCCGTTCGACCAGGTAATTGAAATGATGGCCAAGTCAAATGATTTATTGGCGACCAAAGATGAAAACGGTTTCTACTTTATTGAAAAAAATAAGGATGCGAATAGCGGTGCTGCCGGAAATACTTATGGCGGTAGCGGTCAAAAAACCAAACAGCCCAAAGCATCGGTCGGTGCAGCCGGATATTATGAAGTTGACCTGAATAAAGCCGGATTTTTAACGGTAAAAGCCTATGTTGCCGATGTTTCCGATTTGATTACCGAAGCGGCAGAAAAACTGCATGTAAACTACTTCCTGTACAACAAGCCGGAAAATGAAAAAACAAGTTTGTCGGCAGACAATATCACGTTTGACGACCTGTTGGAACATGTTTTTAAAGGAAAGAAATACATTTACAGAAAACAGGAAAACCTGTATCTGATCGGAGAACACGCTACAGAAGGATTGCGCGCTACAGAACTGATCCCGCTCGAAAACCGTTCCATAGAATCCGTATTGCCGTCATTGCCGAAAACGTTCTCCGAAAAATTAGAGATTAAAGAATTTGTGGAATTAAACGGACTTATCGTTTCCGGTTCCAGAAGCGCTATAGAAGAGCTGAAAGTATACATGAAGCAAATTGATAAAGTGGTTCCTTTGGTTCAGATTGAAGTGATCATTGCACAGTATAATAAATCATACGACATACAATCCGGGATTAAAGCGGGGATAGACAGTAAAAATATCGCGCAGACAGGCGGTACATTATACCCGTCGGCAGATATGACCGTTAACGGATCTTCCGTTAACAGCTTGATCAATGCTTTTAACGGATTCGGACTTTTTAAACTGGGGAAAGTAACACAGTCGTTTTATATGAACTTGAAATTACTGGAAAACAACTCCATTGTAAAAATTGAGTCCACACCTAAAATTGCAACAATCAGCGGACATGAAGCGAAATTGGCAATAGGGGAAACCAGCTATTATTTTGAACAAAACAACCGATTGCTGACCAATAGTATTGGAAACGATATTTTACAGTCCGGTACGTGGAAATCGACCGATGCAAACCTGAGTGTTTCGATCAAGCCGTTTGTGTCAACAGACGAAAATGTAACGCTGACAATATCTGTGGAAAAAAGTTCTTTCTTAGGTAGAGCGGGCGATACGGCACCTCCGGGTAAGGCAACGCAGAAATTTGAATCCTTGGTGCGAGTGAAAAACAACGAAATGATTTTGTTGGGAGGTCTGGACGAACTGAAAAAAGAAAACTCCGGTTCGGGTGTGCCGTTGCTTTCCCGTATTCCGATCCTGAAATGGTTTTTCAGCAGTAGAAAAAAAGGTAAGAACGATTCGAAGTTGCACATTTTTATTAAACCTACCATTATTTACTAATGCTGCCGATACTGTCTAAAATAATAAAGATTAACAGTCTTAATATCGTTGGGGTTTCCAAAACGGAAAACGGTGACGTTTTTAACCTGCTTGTTGTAAAACGAAAAGGCAATAAAATCGATATCGTGGCAACGGAAACCTACGATTCTTTTGACGGTTTGGAGAAAAAGATAGATGCCAAATTACCGGTTATCATCGTGGTTGACGGGAAAGGTGTTTTGAATAAGAAAATCGATTTTAATAATGAAGCCGATGTAAACTGGCAGAAAAATGTCGATTATAATGCGATCTATTTTACAGCCTATAAGACCGGGACAAGCAACTATATCAGTTTTTGCAGAAAAAATGCCGTTGAGGAAGTCCTGCAAAAATTTATAAACCATAAATTACAGGTAATAGATGTATATGTTGGTGCTTTCCTGACAGCGCTGTTGCAGCCCGCTATTAACGAAAAGAAAATACTTTCCGGCGATTTGATGCTGGAATTTGAAGATGCTGAATTTGTTGGCTTTACGAAGCAGTTTGCGGAAATACCGATGAAACTGAAATACAAGATCAACGAAGACCAGATAAGCAGTGATTTTGTACCGCTTTATGGTGTTTTGGTTCATTTTTTTCTGCGGCAAAAAGAAGTTACAAAAACAGAAAGCGATGCCTTAAATATTGAAGAGATCATCTATAAAAAGGCCTTTACGCTTTTTGGAGCAGTAATGCTGGTCGGGTTTCTGCTAAGCCTTTTGGTAAGCTATTTCCTGATACAATATTACGGGACTAAAAATGCCGAATTGAACCTTCAGAATGTCTATTCCAACCAATCGTATCAGCTGGTGCTGGATCTGGAGAAACAAAAAGAAAACAAACAGAATATTCTCAGAGACTCGGGATTTTCCTCTTCAAGATTCTTGTCTTTTTATTCGTATGAACTGATTAAGATCATTCCGGGCGATATATTGCTTAACGAACTGAATATAGTACCGGTGGCCAAAGAGATTAAATCGAATGAAAAAGTATTGTTCGATCCGGGAACCATACTGTTAAAAGGGGAAACCTATAATGAAACCTCTTTTAATAATTGGATGAGTAGTTTGAAGAATGTGAAGTGGATTAAAAAGTTTGAAATAACAACTTTAAAAAAGGATAAGAAAAACAAGTCCCAGTTTGAAGTGAAAATTACGATTAAAGATGTTTGAGAATTACTCGTATAAACAAAAATGCGGTGCTTTGATCGTCATTTTTATAATGCTGTCCGTGACGGCTTATAAGCGGTCTTTTAGCTCACTGTTCCAGGTGGTAAAAGAGTATAAAGAACTCTCGGCACGTGTGGGTGATATTAATAAAAAGGCAAAGAATGCCGATGAGTTAAGACGCGAAATAGCCTATCTGGATCAGATGCTTGGTAAAGAAGGTGTCACAAAAGAAATGGTACAGCAGGGAATGGTTAGTTTTGCAACACAGTCACAGCCGCATGTTTCCATAAATGAGCTGGCGCCGATTCATAGTTTTGCTGATGAAAATTATACGGTTTATACCAATCAGCTGGATGTCGTTGGGAATACCAACCAGCTCTTGCAGATGGCTTACGACTTTGAAAAGAAATACGACTATTCCAGAATGGTTGGAATGAAATTTTTTGCGACAAAAAAGAATAATAAAGAAGAAGTTTTACATTTAAAAATGATATTTCAAAATTATGAAAACAATAAATAAAATTATCATCGTACTATTGGCTGTTTTTATGTCTTCCTGTGAAGATATTTTGGAAAAAGATATTTCGAACAGTTCGGTTCAGGCTACCTATCCTTTAAACGGAGCGGTTATCCAGAGTAACGTCGTTAATTTTCAATGGAACAAAATGGATGGTGCGAAGACCTATCGTGTTCAGGTTTTTGATATGAACCAGTCGCTGATCGCAGAAAAAGAATCGGAAGATACGCATTTAGAGCAGGAATTGCCGTCCGGTCACTACCAGTGGCGTGTACGGGCAGAAAATTTTGCGTACCAGTCGCAATATACCTTTCCGATAGCGTTCTCAACGGAAATTTCGGAAGATTTAACGAACCAATCGGTGATTTTATCAAGTCCGGACATTGATGCCTATACGAATTTGACAGCCCTGACCCTTAGCTGGCAAAGCCTTCAGGCAGCGACACACTATGTGGTTGAGGTGATCAATACAACTACCGGTCAGTCGGTATATTCAAATACAAACCAGACAACAACCATAGTGCAGTTAAATAATGTTGCTTTATCGGCAGAAGGTGTTTACCAGTGGAAAGTTCAGGCGGTAAACAGTGATAATGATACACAAACACAATACAGTACCCGTAAGTTTTCGATAGACCGTGTGAATCCGAACCAGCCGCAAAATGTAGCGCCGGCTAATAATGCAACGTTAACCGTTAACCAGCAAATTACCTTTTCGTGGACTATTCCTCAGGATTCCGGAACGGTTCAGTCGCCTATAAGCTATGTGTTGCAGTTTTCAGACAATGTTAACTTTACAAATGTCACACAGCAGTTCGATGTGAGCGGTACATCATTACAGCAAACTTTTACGAATCCCGGAACGTATTACTGGAGAGTTAAAGCCAAAGATAAAGCCGGTAATGAAGGAGTGTATAGCGGAGGATATAAATTTGTTTTAAACTAAGATCATGGCAAAGAAGAAAATAAATATTGTGTTGATTATTGTTGTTTTGGGGCTTTGGGGAACCGTAGGCTATAAGGCGCTTGCGCAATATTTTTTTTCAAATGAAACGGTCGAGGCGAATAGTGTTGCCAGTTATAGCAGCAGCGGAAGACAGGTTGAACGGGATACTTTTGTGCTGGAGAAAATCCACCGGGATCCGTTTTTAAATAAAACGCTGGTAAGAAGTGAAAGTGCCGCTGTTGCCGGTACTATAAACAGAGGTGTCAAACGACACACTGCTCCTGTGAAAACAGTTGTTGAAAAACCAAAGGAAGTTAAAAACTGGCCTTCGGTTGCTTATTACGGTTTTATCAAATCGGGTGAGAAAAAAGATGAACTGGTAATGCTTAAAGTAGGGAACAGTATTCACCGCCTTCGAAAAGGACAGGAAGTGGAAGGGCTGGTACTGAATAAAGTCTATAAAGATTCTGTAGAATTGAGCTTTAATAAAGAAAAGAGAATGCTGAGAAGAGGATAAATACTCATAAAAATGCCCTGTATTAATTACAGGGCATTTTTTTTGGGATGTGTTCTAAAAAATAAAACCCTGAATGTCAAACATTCAGGGTTTTGTATCCACTGTGGTGCCAATATCGAACCCGATCTTGGACAAATAAAGGCACTTAGAAGCACTTTCGCGTATAAACTAGAATTAATGCACTTGCAAAAACCCTTGTTGGCTGTAGCTATTTAACGGTTATAATCTGTTACAGTAAGACTTTTAGGAATTGGATTATTAAGCACCCACTTTACTCCTAATTCACTCATTAAATATATGTTTTCAGTATTTCTAGCTTTCACTTCACTTGTAATAATAGCCAGTTCTTCTATTTCTTCCTGGGAAAGTTGATTTTCTTGCTGAATATATTTGAAATAACTGTCCACCATTTTT
Organism: Flavobacterium inviolabile; assembly: GCF_013389455.1. Taxonomy (NCBI): domain Bacteria; kingdom Pseudomonadati; phylum Bacteroidota; class Flavobacteriia; order Flavobacteriales; family Flavobacteriaceae; genus Flavobacterium; species Flavobacterium inviolabile. The sequence goes on from NZ_CP058278.1 coordinate 1,046,034, forward strand.
TTAAATTCAATGTCCCAATTACCGCCTCCGTTATCTAATAATTCCCGGGCTACTTTTCCTGTGATACGAATAACTTCTCCCTGTACGGTTTGGGCAGCACCACGTCCGGGAACCAAAAGCTCCCATAATTCTTCGTGTTGCTTCTGCCAGGTTGTAGCTTTGACGGTAATAGGCGATTTGCCGTCATACACTATCCGTCTTGGGACAGGTTCAACCTCAAAGATGCTGTAAAGTTCATCTAAATCATTGCTTATTTGTTCCGTTGATTCATCATAAAAATTCGGTCTGTGTTGTTCAAACGTTTTTCCGATTTCAGTAACGAACCCTTTCATTTTTTCTGTTTTCTGAGCACCAGCGTTCAACAATATTTTGGAAATTTCAAGGGTATCTTTTATATCGATGTTGCAACAAGCCCTTAAAGTCAGCTCCAACGCTGTGTAATCTCCTCTTTTTTCTCCATAACCGTCCGAAACTAAAGCCTCAACTTCTGCGCCGTATTCTAGCAGTATTTTTATGTTTTCCGTGTTATGGTTTTTTGCTGCACAATGTAACGCTGTTCCTCTATGGGTGTTTGTGTTTACGTTTGCTCCCAATTCTAATAAACTCCTGATGTTGCCCGAAAAACGCTTCCCGGAACGCTCCTGAAGTGGGGTATAGCTATAGTCATTAAGCGCCTCTATGTCTGTCCCCTGTTCAACCAGCCATTTGGCTAATTCGTGCGGACATTCTGCAAACGACAATGCAGTTCCTTTGCTGTATCCACCACGAGCTTCTATCTCGCATTTGTCAAATAGTTGAATAAGTTCTTGAATATCCCCTTTCTTTAGAAGTTCCTCAAAGTCTTTCGGTAATGTTTTTCTTTTTTTTGCCATATCGTTTTTTAATTACAGCTAACAGTTCGGCAGCTTGGCGAAGTGGCAGATAAATTGGACGGGAAGTTCAATTTGCCAGAAACGCAGGAGCCGTTGACTAAAATAATAAAAAAGCCAAAGAGAACAGTATTGGCGACAAAAAAATGTGCAAACTTTCAATTTTTCCAAAACCCGCCATTTTGCCAAACGGCTTGTTAGCTGTCGTTTCTTATCTTTTCAATATTTTTGGTCATTGTATGGCTAACGATATTTTGAAAAATAAACTTATCAAAGACATTTAATCTTTATTGAGGACTGTTTTACGAAAAGAGAATGGTTCAATCTGCAAATATTTAAATAGCATCGTTTACCTAAAGAAAATAACCTTATTGGTCATTAGAGGGCAAAATGAATTTTTTGAATTCGTTTTTATTTGTAAATCAGTGTGTTGTGTGGTTCGATTCCTGTCAACCTAGTTGCAGGGAAGGTAGTTTGAAAATGATTGAAAAATCCGATTTTTTTATTGTAACAACTTGAAATATAGTAACTTATGTTTTGCTGTTTTAGTTCGATATGGAGAAATGGTGATTTTTGAGAGAAAGAGAATTTTAAATCAATTTTACTTTGTGGATTATTGATTTTCAGGCTGTTGTAAATAAAAAAAAGCTCCAAACTATGTTTGGAGCTTTTGTACCTAGGGTGGGAATCGAACCCACACACCGAAGTACACGAGTTTGAGTCGTGCGCGTCTACCAATTCCGCCACCTAGGCATGAATTATCTCATTCAATTGTGGGTGCAAATGTAAATAAAAAAAATATAAATAATCAAAAAAATAGATGAAAATATTCTTTATGTGTGGAATTTAATTTCTAAATTTGCACCTCGTTAAAACGATACAACACTAACTAACTACAAAACAACGAATTAAAATGTCACATATAGAACCGGAGGCAAAAATATTTGCATGTTCCCAAAGTGTGTACCTGGCAGAGCAGATAGCAAAGCACTATGGCGTAACGCTTGGTAAGGTTACCATATCAAAATACAGCGATGGAGAATTCCAGCCGTCTTTTGAGGAATCAATACGTGGATTACGCGTATTTTTAGTGTGTTCGACATTTCCAAGTTCTGATAATTTAATGGAACTTTTGTTAATGATTGATGCTGCAAAAAGAGCTTCGGCACGTCACATCACGGCGGTTATTCCTTATTTCGGATGGGCACGCCAGGATAGAAAAGACAAACCAAGGGTTCCGATAGGAGCTAAATTGGTAGCGAAACTTCTGGAATCTGCAGGAGCAACCCGAATCATGACGATGGATTTACATGCGGATCAGATTCAGGGATTCTTTGAAAAACCGGTTGACCATTTATTTGCGTCTACAATATTCTTGCCTTACGTGAGAAGTTTAAACCTGGATAACCTGACGATTGCATCTCCGGATATGGGCGGTTCGAAAAGAGCGTATGCTTATTCAAAATTCTTACAATCGGATGTGGTAATCTGTTACAAACAGAGAAAGCAGGCGAATGTAATTGATACCATGGAATTGATTGGAGATGTTACCGGCCGAAATGTTATCCTTGTTGACGATATGGTTGATACCGGAGGAACTTTGGCGAAAGCGGCAGACATGATGATGGAAAGAGGCGCTTTAAGCGTAAGAGCAATTTGTACGCATGCCATTTTATCGGGTGATGCTTATGAAAAAATAGAGAACTCTAAAATTCTGGAATTAATCGTTACCGATTCGATTCCGTTGAAAAAAGAGAGTAAGAAAATTAAAGTTGTTAGCTGTGCACAACTATTTGCAGATGTAATGCACATGGTTCAGAATAATAATTCGATCAGCAGCAAATTTATTGTTTAAGAATTTTTTATTAATTTAATTATATTTCAAATGAAATCAATTACGATCAAAGGATCTGAAAGAGAAAGCGTAGGCAAGTCGGCAACGAAAGCGGTACGTAATGCTGGAATGGTACCTTGCGTGTTATACGGAGGAGATCAACCAGTACATTTTATCGCTGAAGAAAAAGCGTTTAAAAATTTAGTTTACACTCCAAACGTACACACAGTGGTAATTGAATTGGAAAACGGTAAAACTCTTAACGCGATTTTACAAGATATCCAAATTCACCCGGTGTCTGATAAAATCCTACACATTGACTTTTATCAATTACACAACGATAAAGAAATCACTATGGAAGTTCCTGTGAAAATCGTTGGTAACTCTAAAGGTGTTATGGCTGGTGGTGTTTTACGTTTAAACCAACGTAAATTAAAAGTAAGAGCTTTACCTGCAAACTTACCTGACTTTGTTGAGGCTGATATTACTGAATTAGAGATGGGTAACAAATTGTATGTAACTAAATTACCTACAAATAACTTCAAGTTATTGCACCCGGACAACACTGTAGTATGTCAGGTGAGAATTTCACGTGCTGCTATGAAAGCTGCTCAGGAGGCTGCAAAAGCTGCAAAAGCACCTGCAAAAGGAAAGAAAAAATAATTTTATTTTTTACCTATATCAAAAGCACCGATTTTTCGGTGCTTTTTTTATGTTTGCAGGTGAAGGACTGGTTTTTGAAGCAGATCCGTTTGAAAAAGATTATTTTTGCGCATGAAATTATTTGAGAGATTTTTTAGTAAGAAAGAGATAATAGAAAATACAGATCCCATGAAAAAGTTTTTAATTGTCGGTTTGGGTAATATTGGAGCAGAATATGCCAATACAAGACATAATATAGGGTTTAAGGTTTTGGACCATCTGGCAAGAAAAGAAAGCCTGTCGTTTGAAACGGTTAAACTCGGATCCCTTACGGAGTACCGGATAAAAGGAAGAACGCTTTTGCTGCTTAAGCCGAACACTTATATGAATCTGAGCGGTAAGGCTGTGCAGTATTGGATGGGTAAGGAAAAAATTGCAAAAGAAAACGTTTTGGTAATCACGGATGATCTGAACCTGTCGTTTGGAACGATACGCATTAAAGCCAAAGGAAGTGACGGAGGACATAACGGACTTAAAAATATTCAGCTGATATTGAACTCTGTTGAATATCCCCGGTTTCGCTTCGGGATAAGCGACCAGTTTAAAAAAGGGCAGCAGGTTGATTATGTTTTAGGAGAATGGAGTGAGGAGGAAAAAGCAAAACTGCCGGAGCGTTTGGATATGGCTGTTGAGGTGATACAATCGTTTGCGTTATCCGGATTGGCAAATACGATGAATACTTTTAACGGGAAGTAATTGGTTTTGACTATCTTTAAAGATGAAAAATAAGTAATTATGAAAAAATTGTTGTTTGTTCCGCTGATTTTCGCGGTGTCATTTTGTAATACTGCAAAAACAAAAAAAACCGATATGGCTGTTACTATTGAATCTGTTTGTCCTGATAACGGGAAATGTTCTGTTCAGTTGATTAAAAATAAGAGCGTAGATATTAAAATGGACGGACTGGGTTCGACATACTACCAGTTAGCTGACGATAGTAGTAAATCGGTTGTTATTTACGAGTATAACCGCGATGTGCCGGAAGGTTTGCAGGACGGGCAGCACAAGGAAGAAATTATTTTTGAAATAGATAATAAAGCTTCGGAAATTGCTTTTAGCGATGGGGATTTGAGTAATGTGAAGATGTTGTTTGGCAGACACTGTTTTTGCAGGGGTCAGGCGGGTTATTTCAGGGTTAACAAAGGAAACCTTAAACTGACGCAAAAAGATAATGTAGTGTCTTTTAATTTGAATTTTAAAGTCACAGAAGTACCGCAGCTGTTTACAGAAGTTAAAGCTGTCGTAAAATAAAAAGAGTCCCGGTTTTTCCGGGACTCTTTTGTTATAAAAGTATTTTGTTTTGATTATTCAACAACAATCTTTCTTACTTCTTTTCGCTCTCCGTCAAGAACGGAAACGATATAGATACCAGATTGTACCTGGTTTAATTGGATGTCCTGATTGAATAATCCTGAGTTTTGGTATGATTTGTTGAAAATCTCTCTTCCTCTGATATCGTGTAAAACAACTTTGATATCGTTGTTAGAGTTAGAGTTGAATTCAATTTTGAAATTACCATTGTTAGGGTTTGGATAGATATTGAAATCCTGTAATCCGAAACTTTCACTTCCCAGAGTTTCTGTTCTGGAACAAATGTTTACACCAAAGCTGTTTAAAGTACCGTTATTTGCGGCAGCAACGTCAGCGATAACCAATCTCCAGTTTCCTGCAGAACTCTGTCCGTTAAATACGTCTAATGAGTTTAATGGCTTGTAAGTGTTGTTTGCTCCGATTCCTGCACAGGCAAGCGCAACTCCTGCATCATCAAAAGTAGTAACCATGTTGCTTGTTGTAAGGGCAGAACATCCTTGTTGGTAAACAATACGGATTTCTCCTACTGTAGTTGCTCCCGGTTTTAATAAACCAATGTATAGATCATTGATTTTTGTATGTGAAATATTAACCGCAAGGTTTAAATCAGATATTGTTACGTTGTCCGGAACATTTACCTGTCCTAATATTTGCCATGCAATTGGATTTTGTGCAGCAATTGTAGTGTTAGGATTAGCAGTGTATGTGTTACAAGTTGTAGAAATAGTATATCCTATTGCGATATTTTTTGATAAAGCATAGAAGATATTTCCAACTGCTTCTACCATAACTCTACATTTAGGAGAGGCAACGTTTGGTACAGTGATTACTTGTGAACCATCGTTTGGAGTGTTCGCTACCAAAGTAGTGAAGGTTGCTCCGTCGTCAGTAGATAATAAGATGTTTACGTTAGCGGTATTGATACCGTTTGCAGTTGTTCCTGCTACATCCCAGGTAACAGTTTGTGAAGAACCTTGTGTCCATGAAACATCAGCAGTACTTGGAGACGTGATTCTGAATGGTCCTGTATTAGCAAATGTAACAACCATGTTGTCACGGTTTGTCTGACCTCCGTTTGGTGTTTTGTTGTCTCTAACGGTTAGCGCAAAGTTCATTGTTCTTGCAGCATTAGGAACTACTTCCCATGTTGGTACAAGGTTTCCGGCTAAAACATCCTGGAATCTTGGCATATAACGGTTAGGATTCGAAGATGGAGGGAATGATCTGAAGTTAGGTCCGGTTGTAGCAGTAGCTACAGGAGGCTGTGTAGATATTTGTGTATCTGTTTGCTCCCAGCAGTAAGTAAGTGATTCTCCTGCAGTATCAGTAGCGCTTCCTTTAAGGATAAAAGCAGTTCCGTAAGGAATCGTGTAATCAGCTCCGGCATTTACAACCGGTGCTGCATTTCCGTTATTGGTTGTTACGGCACAGCTACCTGCTCCGTTAACGAAAGTTTGCATTTGTGCAATACTTACAGCGTGGAAATGTGAATCAGAATTGTTTTGTACGTCTACACCAGGGCAGATACCTGCATAACCCATAATCGTGTTACCACTTCCTGGTTCTACAGCTGTAGCGTTGCTACGTGTACTTGTTGTACAGTTTCCTCCAATACCGTTGAAAGTGTGTGTGGCACCAAATTGGTGTCCCATTTCGTGAGCTACATAGTCAATATCGTATGGATCTCCAACCGGAGCTGGTGAACCCGTGATTCCTCTTGCTTTGTTGTTTGTACATGGAGAGTTTAGCTGAGCCAGACCTCCACCACCTGTACTAACGGTGTGTCCGATATCGTAATTGGAAAGACCGATGTTTGCATCGATAACGGTTTGACTTTCGTTAATAAGCGTATTGGCGTTGTCGTTAGTGAAGTTATCAGAATCGATAAAGATGATAAGGTCGTTATTAGCTACTAAATTCATGTGCATAGCCATGTCTCTTTCGTATAATCCGTTAACACGGTTCATGGTAACGTTCATTGCTGCTAAAACGGCTGCTTTTTTCTGAGCAAGAGTTCCGGTGCTAAGACCAGCTGCATTTACGTGGTAAGCGGCATACTCGATTGTACAGGCCATAGCCAAACGGAAAACACGGTATTTCCCGTCACTTGCCAATGCAAGAGAAGCATCCTGAATCATTTTTCCGGAAACTTGTTCGTGATCGTCTTCAATCATACAGCTGAAAGTGCGGTTGGTAGTCAATCCGTCTCTCGAGTAAACAATATAATTGTTTAAGTCTTTTGTATAGGTATCAATATAGCTTGTTCCTGTTTTTGCAGACAATGTCATTGTGTGTAATCCGAATAGGGTTACTGTGAAATTGATTGTAGCAGTAGGATCTTCAATTCCTTTTCCGATATAGGATTTGATACCTGGGTATTTAGCTGCTAATGCAGCATCCATTACAGGGGATTCGAAAATACGATAGCTGTCTAAATTTCCTTGTGGGTTAGGAAAGGAAATAACTACATTGGAATTGCCATTGGAGTTGTCTCTAAGCGGTGCTGTTTGTAATTTTGTTTTTAAAGCAGCAAGATCAAGTGAAAATAATTCAAATTTTTGAGGCTGGGAAGCGCGTTCCGTTTTCTCATACATTCGAATTTTGTCCTCGCTAACTTTACTCCATAATGAACTTTGTGCATAGCCGGAAGCAAAAATACAAAAGGCCGATACAACAAAAAGTAATTGTCTTTTCATTAGTTAAGGGTTTAAGTTATTAATTAGTTGGCCGTGAATATACTAATAATAAATTATATGTTTATTTTTTTAACAAAAATCGCCGTTGTTTTTTGTGGGAACCGGTATGTTTGATGCGCTGAATAATTGGGTTAAATGAAGTTAAAATTTAAAATATTCCTACAATATGTTTTAAAATACAGCTAGTGATGCTTTATTGCGGAGATAATTTTTTATTTGAATTTTTTAATACTTTGTTGTTTAATTGTGTTTATTTTTTAACAAATAATATATGTTTTTGGTTTTAAATTATGTTTTTAGGTGTGAATAATTTATTAATGTATTCTCTCGTGAGCTGCTGAAAAATAAGGGGTTGGTGTTAAATTTAGGTAAACTTTTGATAAAAGATTTATATTTACCGAGATTAAAATTTAAACAACTAACAAATTATGAAAAAAACTACATTGCAGATTTTTGCATTAATCGCAGTTGGAATGTTTTCCAATGCAGCGATGGCGCAGAATCCTACAAGAAAAGTTACTCATTTTGGTAAGGTGATTGAACTCCCAACGCAAGCACTAACGCCAAGTGGTCATATCAGATGTATGACGGATGAGAATGAGGCTTATTTGCGAGCGGAAAACCCAAAAAGAGCTACAAATGAGCAATTTGAAACATGGCTGGCTCCAAAGATCGCTCAGATAAAAGCAGATCGTGCTGCCGGGAAAAATGTTCAGCAAGTGTATAACATTCCTGTTGTAATTCACATTATCCACAATGGAGATGCGATTGGTACCGGTGAGAATATTACCGATGCTCAGGCACGTTCCCAGATCAATGTGATGAATCAGGATTACAGAAAAATGGTTGGAACTCCGGGAGGAGCAAACTCAACCGGTTTGGCTGTAGATATTGAAATTAACTTCTGTCTGGCTCAGACAGATCCTTCCGGAAACTTAACGACAGGTATCATCAGACATAATATTGCGCCTTACAGCAATAATATTACCAATGGTGCCGGTGGTCCTGACTGGGAAACCAGAGCAGATGTTGAGACGATGAAAGCAGCGACAATCTGGGATCCGAATCAATATTTGAATATGTGGACAATTCGTCCGGGTGGTAATCCTTTAAATCATCCAACAGCACCTGGATTAGACGGGTTGTTAGGTTATGCTCAGTTTCCTTCAAACTCTAACTTAGGAGGTCTGAATGTAAATGGTGGTGCAGCAAATACTGATGGTGTTGTTGCAGGTTACGATGCATTTGGAACAATTGCTGAAAATGATGGTACATTCATGATGAATGGAACGTATAATTTAGGAAGAACCATGACACACGAAGTAGGTCACTGGTTAGGTTTACGTCACATTTGGGGAGATAGCTCCAGTTGTACTGTTGATGCAACAGACAGTTTTAATGACTATTGCTTGGATACTCCTGCAGCTGCGGCAGCAAACTATACTTGTGCTACCGTTAACTCTTGCCCGTTGTCTCCAGGAAACGATATGATCCAGAATTATATGGATTATACAAACGATGCGTGTATGGACACATTTACACAAAATCAAAAAGACCGTATCGTTGCGGTTATGCAGAACTCACCAAGAAGAAACTCATTAAATGCTTCAACGAAGTGTCAGACCCCTACACCAATTATCCGTTTTGATAATTCTACAGGTTCTGTAAATGAAGGTACAAACTGTAGTTATACAGAAGTTAATTTCCCGGTTTCTATCGGAAAAGCGCCTTCTGCTAATGCAGTTGTTACTTTTAATGTGGCTGCTGGCGGAACAGCAACTCAGGGAGTAGATTACCAAATCATGACACCAACAGTAACTTTTGCTGCCGGTGCGGTAACTTCTCAGAACTTAACAGTTCGTGTGTTTAATGACGGTTTAGTAGAAGCTAATGAAACGTTCACAGTGAACATGACATTAAATGCTAATGGTGGTGATGCTACCTTAAATACAGCTGCAAGCTCAATTGTTGTTACAATTATCGACAATGATGCTGCTCCTTCAGCTTCGCAAACAACTGTTTTATTAACGGAAGATTTCGAAGATGCAACAGGATGGACTATCCTTGATGGTGACGGTGATGGTAAAAACTGGGGATTAATTTCTGGTTTATCAGGAGCTCCATGGACAGGTATTTCAGGTGCGTTTGCTTATTCTGCAACAGATAACCTTATTTTAACCGGTGGAGTAGGATCTAATCCTAACGCTGATAACTATATGATCAGCCCGCAATTCACAATTCCTGCAGGTGCTACTGCAGCAAGTGTTTCATACGCAATTGGAGGTTATAGCAGAACAGCTAACCCTACAGGTTATAAAGAACATTATTATGTGTACTTTACAACAAATAAAGCTACAGCTGCAGCAATTCAGGCTGGTGCAGTTTTAGAAAATAACAGAGAAATTCCGGCGAGAGCTGCAGAAATGAGAACGCATAACCTTACGGCTTATGCAGGTCAGACAGGTTATTTGGTTTTCAGACACTTCCACAATCCAAATGGAAATGGAATGTTGATGCTGGATACAGTTGATGTTACTTCAACCGTTTCTACTGCTGTTCAAACAGCTGTTAACACTTCTACTGCTTACCAGGCAAGTGTTCCTACAAGCGGTGTAACGTATGCTAAAGATGCTACTACCGGTAAAGTAATGGCAAGTATTACAAGTGATGCATTCAACTATGGATGTACTTCAGTGGCTGTTTCCAGAGATCAGGCAACTGCAGGTGCTGCTGCTGTAGCCTATAACGGAAATAATACTCCTAGCAGATTAGTTATGGCGAAATCATTTACAATTACGCCTGCAACTAACAATACTTCTGGAAACGTTACGTTGAAATTCTACTTCACAGAAGCGGAAATCGCTGCATGGGAAGCTGCAACCGGAAATTCAAGAAATGCTCTTAAAGTTATCAAACAGGGAGCTACTACAGCAAATACAGCTACTTTAGGTGCTTTCGGACCTAACGTTACTTTAGAAACTGTTGTGAATACAGGTATGAATGGTGTTTATTTCTTCGGAACAGATGCCAGCTTAAGTGCTTCAAGCTTTGAGATAATCAACTCTGTAAGCGTTTATCCTAACCCGGCAAATGACTTCCTGAATATTAACATTCCTGGAGATTTGTCAAGAACAGATTATATTATCTATAACAGCTTAGGACAAACAGTTCTTGCTAAAAATAATGTTTCTCAGGTTGACTTAGTTGTAAACACGTCAGCTTTTGCAAAAGGAGTATACTTTATTAAAATCAATAAAGACGGTTCTTCTAAAACATTAGGATTTATTAAAAACTAATATATTTTTTAATAGCTGAAAAAGGGGATTACCATTTGGTAATCCCCTTTTGTTTTTAAATAAATTATTGCTGTGTTTTTAAAACAATAATGGCTTAAAATGTGTATTTTTTGAAAAAAGTTATGGTTTTTGTATGAAAAAATAAAATATTCAATAGATTTGTAGGTTACTAATTTTTTAACCAATGATTATGAAGAAAAATACTTTATTGGGTTTACTGGGTGTAGCGGCATTGACGGGACTAACTCCAATGGCTACGTTTGCCCAAAAAACACCCAACCAAAAAGGAGCGATGGTTTTTGGAAAAGCAGTACATGCTTCTTCGGTAAATCCTAAAACAGGACATATCAGATGTGCTACAACTGAATATGAAGAATACCTGCGTGCTCAAAACCCAAAAAGAGCAACTACTGCCCAGTTTGAGGCATGGTTGGCACCATTAGTGGAGCAGGCTAAAAATAATAAATCGGAAGCAGGCGGGGTAATCACTATCCCTGTAGTAGTACACGTAATTCATAACGGTCAGGCTTTAGGTGCTGCTCCGAATATTACAGATGCACAGGTAATGTCGCAAATCACGGTATTGAACAATGACTACAGAAGATTAGCGGGAACTCCTGGATTCAACACGAATCCTGTTGGAGCAGATACGATGATCCAGTTTGCTTTGGCAAAACAGGATCCGAACGGAAACCCTACTAACGGTATTGATCGTGTGAATTTATGTCAGTCTTCCTGGTCAACAACCGAGATTGATAATTATGTAAAACCAAATACGATCTGGAATCCGACACAATACCTGAACATGTGGTCTGTTAATTTTACAGACGATACGCTTTTAGGATATGCTCAATTTCCATCCAACTCCACTTTAGGAGGATTATCTCCTGACGAAGGTCCGGCGAATACAGACGGTGTTGTTTCGAACTTCTCTACTTTCGGAAGCTCGGATTATACAGACGGAACATTTATGTTAGCTGCTCCTTATGATAAAGGAAGAACCATGACACACGAAGTGGGACACTGGTTAGGATTACGTCATATCTGGGGTGATAACTCCAGCTGTACGGTAAATATCGCAGATAGCTTTAACGATTACTGTCCGGATACTCCGGCGGCTTCAGAGGAAAACTACGAATGCCCTACAGGAACAGATTCTTGTCCTTCAAGCCCGGGATTAGATATGATCCAGAACTATATGGATTATACAGATGATACCTGTATGAATATCTTTACAGCTAATCAGAAAACAAGAATTGCAACTGTAATGAACAATGCGCTTAGAAGAGTTGAATTGAAAACATCTACTAAAGACCAGCCGATTGCGCTTTTTGCAAATGATGCCGAAATTAAAATCGATACGGATTGTACAGCTGTTTTAGGAGCAGCATGCGGAGCAGGTGGTCAGGCAGTGAAAAAAGTAATTGTTTATAACAGAGGTACCAGTACGCTTACGTCTGTAGGATTAAACTACAATGTTAACGGTGGTGCAAACACACCATATACATGGACCGGATCATTAGCATCTAATGCTTATGCGGTAATCAGCTTACCGGTTGCGGCTACAGCAAGCGGAACGTTCAATGTAGCAGTTACAACGGCTAACGGTGTAGCAGATCAAAGAGCGACAAATAATACCGCTTCCGGTACTATTGCTGCTTCATTACCGGCAAACTTTGAAACCAATCAGGTAGTATTCAGATTGCAACGTGATCGTTATGGTGCTGAAACAACCTGGAACCTTAAAAACAGTGCCGGAACGATCCTGTATCAGGGAAGTGGTTATTCGAATACCAGTCCGAGCATGCCGGCTTTGTTAACACAAAACTGGACATTGGCAAGTAACGATTGTTATACATTCACAATTTTAGATGCAGAAGGAGATGGAATCTGCTGCGATTACGGAAGCGGATTCTATGATATCAAAACACCAACAGGAACTGTAATTGTTTCCGGAGGACAATTTGGTGATTCAGAATCAAAAGCATTCAGAATAAACGCATTAGGAACAACTGAATTTAACGCGTTAGGAGCGATAACAGTTTATCCGAACCCTACTAAAGATATTTTAAACATTATGATCCCGCAAGGTTTAGACCTTCCGGAAAGTTATGTTGTTTATAATAGTTTAGGTCAGACAATTGTAGCTAAAAATAAAGTTACTACTGCTGATTTAAGTGTTAATACAGCCGACTTGAGTAATGGTGTTTACTTTATCAAAATAAACAAAGACGGTAACACTAAAACGATCAAATTCGTTAAAAACTAAATTAACCGTATCTTTATAGTACAAAGAGGATTGTTTTATTACAATCCTCTTTTTTTATATAAATAGGATAGCTTAAATTTGCGAATCAAAATTTGCCAATTGAAAATATTTTCATCAATACAGGAATTTCATTCGGAATCGAAAACAGTTGTTACTTTAGGAACCTTTGATGGTGTACATTTGGGACACAGAAGTATATTGGAAAAAGTAATCACAAGCAGTAAGACGCTGCATGCAGAAAGTCTGTTGCTTACTTTCTTTCCGCATCCGAGAATGGTCCTGCAGCAGGATTCGGATATAAAACTATTGAATACTATAGACGAAAAATCCTATCTTCTGAAAGAATTCGGAATCGATAACCTGATTATTCACCCGTTTGATCAGACCTTTTCCCGACTGACAGCCGAAGAATTTGTAAAAAATATCCTGGTAGATAAATTCAATATCGGCAAAATTATAATCGGATACGATCACCGTTTCGGAAGGAACAGAACGGCAACTATTGAGGACCTAATCCGTTTCGGACAGGAATACGGTTTTGAAGTAGAGCAAATCTCGGCTCAGGAAATCGATGATGTTTCGATTAGCTCTACCAAAATCAGAAATGCCCTGGATGAAGGCAATGTAGCCCTGGCAAATTCCTATCTGGGTTATGATTACTTCTTTACCGGAACCGTAGTAAAAGGAAACCAGTTGGGACGAACAATAGGCTTTCCAACCGCCAATATGCAGATTGCAGAAGAGTACAAGCTTATCCCGAAAAGAGGGGTTTATATCGTATCTTCAGAAATCGACGGTGTGCCGGTTAACGGCATGATGAATATCGGGATAAGACCTACTGTTGATGGTGAAAACCTGACCATTGAGGTTAACTTCCTGAATTTCGACGGAGATCTTTACGGTAAAAAACTACGAATTGCCATTCATGAAAAAATCAGGGAAGAACAGAAGTTTCCATCTCTGGATGCGCTCAAAGAACAACTGGCTCTGGATAAACAGACCGCTTCTGCCTATTTTGCAAACCAGCAATAAGCCATAACAGGTGTTTTTTTGACTTTAACGATTATTCCGCTCAATTGACTTTCGGAACCTTATTTTTTTGTAAATTTGATTAAATGCCTGATAGTAAGTTTCTTAAAACTTCTCGTCAGAAACATAAAATCTTGTTTAACTGTTAAAATGTAAGATTATGTTCAAGTCAAGAGAATTTAAAAACGGGATGGTTATTTTTATCGGTATTGCCTTGTATTTCCTTGTAATGGAACTGCTGGGGCTGACGGATAAATTGTATTTGCGGTTATTCAACGCGGTAATTGTTCTTTATGGTGCCAACAGGACGATAAAAGAGAACTTTAGAGACGGGAATGCCGAATATCTGAATAATATACTGTCGAGCTTTAAAACCTGCGTTATCGGGATTTTAATAAGCGTTGTGGCACTTATTGTTTATATTCATATAAGAGGAGGTGAACCGTATCTGAGCAGACTTTCCGATGGCTTTATATTTACCGGAGGCAGACCAAAAGTAAATGAATATTGTATCGGATTGCTTTTTGAAGGTATTGCTTCGTCTGTAGTTGGCTGTATTCTTTTAATGCAGTACTGGCACGGAAAGGTCTTAAAGCCGAAACCACATCATTGATCGGTATGTTTTTTTAACTCAAAAGCCGCACCGTCAAAAACACCATAGGTGAAATAACTTATCCAGTCGCCAAGATTGATATAAGTAGCTTTTTCGGAAAGTGTAATTTCGAGAGGAAGATGTCTGTGCCCGAAAACAAAGAAATCATACTGTTTGGACTTCAGCTTTTGCTTGGAGTACTGTACAAGCCACTCATTTTCTTCTCCTAAATATTTTACGTCTTCAGCACCGGAAATCAGCTTGTTTTTTACGGAAAGATATTGTGCCAGCCGAACCCCTAAATCCGGGTGAAGCCATCGGAACAACCATTTCGAAAAAGGATTGGTAAACACCTTTTTCATTCTTTTATAACCTTTGTCGCCGGGACCAAGTCCGTCGCCATGGCCAATCAGGAACAATTTGTCGTTAAAAACAAACTCCTGCGGTGTGTGATATACCGGGATATTCAATTCTTTTTCAAAATAATCATACATCCATAAATCGTGATTACCCACAAAGAAATAAATGTGGATGCCGCTGTCTCTCAGTTCCGCCAGTTTGCCTAAAACCCGGATAAAACCTTTTGGAACAACGGTTTTGTATTCAAACCAGAAATCGAATAAATCTCCCAGAAGGAACAGTACTTCCGCATCTTTTTTAATCAGATCCAGCCAGGCCACAAACTTTTGCTCCCGCGGAAAACTCTTTTCCGGGGTTGGAGCGCCAAAATGCTGGTCGGATGCAAAATATATTTTCTTGTTATGCGGAATGTTCATCATCATCAATATTACAGATTATCGGATTGGTACCATTCAGCAAAGGAGGTTTCCGTTTCCTGTAATTTTAAAGAATGCAAGTGGATTCCGTGTGGTAAGCGGTTTTTAATTTTTGCGGCAAAATCGGTAACCATGTTTTCACTTGTTGGCTGGTATTCCACCAATATAACATGATGACCGCGGTTTTTAAGCTCATTCGCCAGCTCTAGATGCGGCGTGTTCTGGTTGAAAACCGTGGCATGGTCAAAAACATCAACAATTTCTTCTTTTACAATTTTCTTCAAGTCACCGAAATCGATAACCATACCGTATTTCACATTTGTATTGTCTGTAATAGGCCTTCCGATTACTGTTACCGATAATTTATAACTGTGACCGTGAACGTTTTTACATTTTCCGTCATATCCGTATAGGGCATGTCCGGTTTCAAAAGTGAATTGTTTGGTGATTCTGATGTTACTCATTCTGTAGAAATTAGACTGCAAATTTAGTAAATAAAATAAAGCGATCGGATTTCCGTTTTGTCATATCTTTACACATCCATTATAAATAAGTATGAGTGATTTTCAATTGAATCCAATATACGAGCAGATCATAGACGATTTGCTGCAGCAGCAATACAGCATCGCTGATGATTTTTTTTCTGATAATGAAGTAATTGCCCTTCGGGAAAGTTTGTTGCAGAAATATGAAGAAGACAACTTTAAAAAATCCGCTATCGGAAACCTCAGCAATGAAAAAATTATAGATGCCGTTCGTGGCGATTTTATTCTCTGGCTGAATGAAGAAGAAAGCAATGCAGCAGAAAAAGCATTTTTCAATAAAATAAACGATTTCGTACAATACCTGAACAGAACCTGTTTTATGGGGATTCAGAACCAGGAGTTTCATTATGCCCTGTATCCGGAAGGGACTTTTTATAAAAGGCATCTGGATACGTTCCAGAGCGACAGCAGAAGAAAGCTGTCGATGGTGTGTTACCTGAACGAGCAAAACTGGCAGCCCGATTATGGTGGTGAACTGGCTATTTATAAAGATAATAATGGGCTGGAAGTCACCGAAAATATTTATCCCGTTAAAGGAAGAATGGTTATTTTTGAAAGTCAGCTGCTGGAACACGAAGTGAAACCGGTCAAACAACCCCGGCTGAGTATTACCGGCTGGTTAAAAACCCGGTAAAAAAACAAAAGCTGTTCTAATGAACAGCTTTTTTGTTATTCCCTGTTTCGTTTCCGGGCTCTGTGGTACATCAAATAGGCTATGATAACCAGCACGACAAAAGGCAGTAAGGAACCGATAAAGACTCCGATCTCATAGTTGTTATCGGGAGCATTTTTTATTTTCTCTTCAATAGTAGCGTGCTGAAACAGGAGTATATTTTTCATGGTTTATTTCTTTTTAAACTGATTTAATGCCTTTACGGTAAAATCGGATAGTACCAGTTTTCCGGAAATACCGGCTCTTTCATACAGCAGGCTGTCCCAGTTTTCGGTTCCTTCCCATAATACATTTTTCATTTCGGCTAAAGCCTCCGGATTGTAGCTGGCCAGTTTGGACGTGAAAAGCTCCAGTTCTTTATCGAGTTCCGGTACATTTTCCAATACTTTGGCATATAGACCTTTTTCCTGCGCCCAATAAGCATTTTTCCATTCATGTGCGGCCAGTGTCATTTCGGCTAAAGCCGCTTTGCCAATTTTTCGGGAAACTGCCGGTTCAATCACAAACGGTCCGATGCCGATAGCCAATTCCGATAGTTTGATGGCACTTTGTTCGGTTGCAAGGGCATAGTCGCAGGCTGCAGCCAGGCCAACGCCGCCGCCAACAGCTTTTCCGTGGATCCTTCCCACAATCAGTTTGGAACATTTACGCATCGCATTGATCACATTGGCAAATCCGGAAAAGAATTTTGCGCCTTCTTCCAGATTCGAAACCGCTAATAATTCGTCAAAAGATGCTCCGGCACAAAAAGCACCGTCGCCTTCACTCTTTAAAACAATCACTGAAACATCCGGATTGCCGCTCAGCTTATGCAATTCGTCCGTTAAGCGTTGTAATAATTCACCGGGGAAAGAATTACTGGCCGGATGGCCAAATTCTACAAAGGCAATTTTGTTGTCAATTCGGGTATATAAGGAACCGTTTATTCTGTCAGTAGTCATTCGTAAAATATTTTGCCTTAAAAATACAATTTTTAGCAGAATCTATTTGTAGAATGATTGAAAAAGCTATATTTGTACCCGTTAATAAGCGGGGATGTAGCTCAGTTGGCTAGAGTGCTTGACTGGCAGTCAAGAGGTCGTGGGTTCGAGCCCCATCTTCTCCACTAAAAGACAAAACGCTGTAAGACGAAAGTTTTACAGCGTTTTTTATGTTTATATACCTGGGTGTGAAGATTTTTTTAAATAGATAAAATTCTTTACGTTTTTATGTCTTTAATATGGACTTGGATTAAAATCTGTATTTATGGGTTTTGGAAAGTTTATGCTGCTATTTAAACTAATTGATTTTTCCTGTTTAAATACGTAAGAACATCTGCATTAAACGCTTTTAAACCACTGCCTGGTGTGTCAAGGATATTAAACTCCGGTATTTTCTTGTCGTTAATACCTATCAATACGTGGTTCTAAATGGTTGAATGGCTGTAACTTTTGTAGTCTATCTAATAAGTAGGTAAATGAAGAATTTAGACTTTTTACGCACTATTTTAGTTCTAATTTAGATACTAGCTACCTCGGCTTTGGGAAAGTTAAACCGATATTTAGGCTAATTGAATCATTTTTTGAAATTAATTTTCTGTTTAAATAATATTTAACAAAAAAAGATTCACTTTTATTTAATTTAAACATAGCTGAGTTTTCATCATAAATCATGATATTTTCATCGTTAAGATTGACAAATGACTTATAGTTGTCTAATATGACCTTTAAAGTATAACCTTCCTCCCTCGGTATCAAAAAATCGTATATAAACTTTGTTTTTATTTTTTCATTTAATCTTAAATTTTTATAAATTTTTATAAATTTTTTTGAAGCACGAATAGTCAAAGTATCTGGTAATTCATGTTTGGGAAGTTTTAAAAAAAATCTTATTTTGTCTTTTTCAGAACTTAAACTTAAATCACCAGTAATTTTATGCACTTCTATCGAATCAATTATAATTTCATTGTCAACACGCTTTTTTTCAATATTCTTTTTGCATGAAAAAAAACACATTATAATAATTGCTAAAATAAGCTTATATTTTCCTTTCATACTTATTTAATTTCTGTAAGTTTTTTTGCTGAATAATTGCTTCCTGTCTTCTTATTATAAGTTTTGACATTTTTTAAATATTCACCATAATATGCTTTTAAACTCTCTTTTCTAACTCTTTCAGGGAACTTCATTTCATTATTTACTAATTGTTTAATATTTGTTTCCATACTTGAGATGTAATTTGAACCAATATTTTTTAAATAATCTTTAAATAATGGTGTACTATTAATATAACTTTTTTGTGATGTTTGTGCATCCCAAACTTTAAAATGCTCAAAACCAGAATCTGATATACCTTGAACATGCATATCTTCATGAAATAAAGTATTTACAACATTATTATAATCATTATTTAGTTTCTCATATTTCCCATTTTCTAATTTTCTAATTTTCCATGTTCATTTTCCATATTAATGGATATCTTTTTCGTTTCAGTGTCGGTAAAACCACCTTCACCAAAATTAGTGTCATCTTTGTATGCAATTACTCCTGTAGATTTACCTTTAATCTCTTTATCATAAATAGTTTGGTAAACTTTTCCAGCAGTTTTTACATCAAATTGGTCAATACTTTTTGAAGCTGCAATTTTATACATTGTTTTCATATTTCCACTTTTGTCTCTTTGTTGAAAAACTGTATAATTAGTTGCAATCTTTATTTCTGACCCCCCTTTTATACTCTGACCCAAAAATTTACCATCAGCTGCAAAACACATTTCCAATCCATCAATGTCAACGGAACAAATAGGGGTATTCCCACTAAATTGATATGGTGTATACCAAGGGTAACTTTCAAATAAGGGGTCGGTTGATAAAAATCTACCAATTCTCGTATCATATATTCTAAATCCATAATCATACTGAACTCCAGTTCCCTTAATCTCATCATCTTTTTCTTTTCCATTAAACCCATAACGGTATGATTGTGAGCTGCCATGCCTATTCGGTATAAGGCTTCCAAACGGGTAATAATCAGAATAGGTAAGAACATCTGCATTAAACGCTTTTAAACCACTGCCTGGTGTATCGAGGGTGTTAAACTCCGGTATTTTCTTGTCGTTAATAACGACTAATACATTACCCAGGTGGTTGGCTAACTCATAACGTTTGTCGCCTACCAAATTTACATATTTTTTATACGCAATAAGTCCTGCTATAGGATAATTACCATTTGTTTTGTCCAGATAGTCCGGAATACCGTCACCATCACTATCAATCGCATCCGATGGGTTGTGATCCCCGTTAGGATCGGCACCTTCAATAGCTTCCCAGGTTGCATAGCCATCGCCGTCATCGTCAAGATCAAGGTAATTCGGAATACCATCGCCATCGGTATCGTCGTTGGTCAGGTTATTATCGTTATTAACATCTTCAAAAATGTCATACAGACCATCGCCATCTGTTAAACACGGTCCTAAAACACGAACGGCAGCAGGAGAGACGGTCATCGTAATATTGCCGGAAGCAGAAACCGGCGGATTGTTTAATCCGGTTCCTACATTATTGTTAAAGTCAAATTCACGCGTTAGTGTGTTAACCGAGCTACCAAAACTATAATTGACACTACAAATATCAAACGTTCCGGCACCTAATTTTGAAACTGGGGCTGTTAGAGCAGTTGCCGATGTTGAGGTCACCGCATTCCTGTTGAATGCAGTATTCTGGCTTCCGTTTACCGCCATACCACCTTCAATACTATCCGAACCTAATACCGGTGTTATTTTTCCTTCAAAAGAAACCTGCATTCCTTTTTCTTTCATTTCCGCAGCCGTTACGGTTGAACCGGAAAGATTGGCTATTGTATATTGCTTTTTAGTGGTAATACCATTCGCAAATACTTCTTTGGTTACGATTGCTTTCGGTTTAAAAGTGCCGTTCTGGTAATCGGCAAACAATTGAATTCCTGTTTTGATATTGCCTTCCGTGACCTGTTGCGGCATTACATAATTTACAATTTTCAGGTTGTAAATAGTAGCTTTCGGATCTGGCATTATAAAAGCAACTAACATTGGCTGACCTGCATTTGCAGCAGGCTCATTCAATGTGTGCAGTAAAATACCATTATTATAGAATTTAATTTTACCATTCAGGCGTTCTATTCTCAAAACATCTCCTACTTTGAACATATTGGTCCCCTCCGAGAATGATGCCGATAGTTGTTGAAGTGCACCATTTTCATAAGCCAGATATGATTTCTAGGATTTATCGTGACAAAAAGGGAATGCTACAAAATCACTTCAAAGAAAATGTTTAGGCTTGAAGTGGAGATAATGACCGATGTTATCAAATATTTCAACTCGGTCGGTGTATGTGCTGTACGTTTATGATGCGCTTTTATGTGAAGAAAAAGACAAAACGGTGGTGATGGAAACCATGAACCGAATCATTTTGGAGCATGGTGTAAAAACCTGTGTTAAAGATACCAGCCCAAAAATCGATGTTGATTGCTCCATTGTAGGTGTGGCTACAAAGGGTGTCAATGAAGCAGAAGCGGTTACCATGGACACCAACACCAAACGAATAACAATCGATGAATTTTTCAAAAGATTTAGGATAAAATACGGTAATTATGTGACGGAAACAAGTTTGGACATATCTTATGATATATTATCAAATGATTTTGATTTTATTGATGAAGTAACTGAAGAATATAAAACCATGTGCGTAGTTGAAACGTAGATTGATGGTGTTTTTGGAAAAATGAACCTATTCAAATAAAACAGAAAACCGATTCCAAAGCTGGAATAGGTTTCTCGTCTCTGAGTATATCCGATGCCTTTATGTTCGTTGGTGGTGTATTTCAGATTATTGGCGATTTACTGCTTATGATGTTTGAAGTGCTATGGTGATTGTGGGAGCAATTGAAATAAAAACAGAAATCCTAACTTTTTATTTACGGTTAGGATTTGTTGATTGCGTTATTATCAAATACTTACGTTTTACTTTTTTCATGCCCTAATTTGAAAAAACCTCTTATTTTAAGCCCTGAGACAAAAAAATAATTCAATTCAAGACTTACTTATGATACTAAAAAACAGTAACTAAATTTCTTTTAATTACTGTTTCTCAATTATTTAAAATGATTTTTAGTGTTATGGCCTAATTTGGGACATTATCATCTTTTATAATGTAAAATTTTCGTTATTTTCTTTAACATAATTAAAAAGGTCTTTAAAAGCTGATTCAATTTTAACTTGATTATAATTCGAGTACAATTCACGTAACAAATTCATAGAAGCTTTGTAAACAGCTTCTTCAAATTCTTGAAAATCAAACAAAATTTTATTTTTATTATAAATTAATTCAATTTTATTTTTGCTTTTAATTAGCTCAACTTTTTCTCCACTATCACTAGGATACCAAACAGTTTTATTTTTTTTTTCATTCTTTAAAAGATTCAATTCAGAAATTAAGTCAGCTAGAGAAATAGTTAATATGCAATATGTTGACTTAAAAAAAAATATTTCATTGATACTAAACCAACCAAGACTTAAAGATGAATCCTGAGTATCTAAATTCTCTGACTCATTAAAAAAATATTTCATATTCATTGCTTATTTATTCAGTTATTTTAAAAAATGATATCACATTTTCGGCAGCTTTATCTACTACTAATCTGTAATTTGCAGATTCACCATTAATTTTAATTCTTTTTTCAAAAGTTTGTACTCCACTATTAATATTGCTCACTCTTTTACCTTTTGAGTAAACTTCTTCAATTCCTCTAATTATCTGTGCATCTGAAGTACCTTTAGGAAATAATCCTCCCTTACCTCCAGGGTTATTTAAAAATTCATCCGCTGAATGTCTTCTTAAAATATGTTCTAATCCTTTTTTTGCATTACCCCAAGCTAATTTTATATCTCCTCCAAAGTTACCAGCTCTTCTAAAAGTACTTATCAGCATAGATTCTCCTAATCCATCTCTTTCAAGCAATATCATAGGTCCTGACATACCTCCAACTTTAAAAGTAGTAGCCATTAATCCAACAGTTGCAACATCTCCAAGGAATCTCATAAACTCCTCTTTATTGGAGCCTCGAGGCATTATGTATGCTCTTGAATTTTTTAAATCATAGTAGCCTGTTTTTGGGTCAATATCATATCCCCATTGAACATATGAAGATGGATTAGATGGTGCATATCCATAATCTTTAAATTGTTCGGCATATATATTCCAATATTCCTTTTTACCAAAAGGAGACACTATACCCGTAGGACTTGACCGTAATAACCCATTTAGTACTAAATTATTAACGCTATGTTTTACCTCCATAAAGGTTGCTACAGTCATTTCAGCAAAATTTATATCAAGATAATTTGGTACAGATTCTTCCTTTCCTTCAAGTTCTACAAATTGAATTGGCTTGTTTCCACTAAAACTATATGGAGTATAATGCGGATATTTATGGGTTAACGGATCAACCGCAAAAAACCTACCCACTCTCGGATCATGCATCCTAAAGGTGTAATTCAACGAATTCCCTTCCCCTTTAATTTCATTATCCATTTCCTGTCCCTGGAAACCATAACGATAATCAGTTTTTGAGCGATGTCTGGCATCGATAATCATACCAAACGGGTAATAATCAGAATAGGTAAGAACGTCCGCATTAAACGCTTTTAAACCACTGTCTGGTGTGTCAAGGATATTAAACTCCGGTATTTTCTTGTCGTTAATAACGACTAATACATTACCCAGGTGGTTGGCTAACTCATAACGTTTGTCACCTACCAAATTTACATATTTTTTATATGCAATAAGTCCTGCTACAGGATAATTACCATTTGTTTTGTCCAGATAGTCCGGAATACCGTCACCATCACTATCAATCGCATCCGATGGGTTATGATCCCCGTTAGGATCGGCACCTTCAATAGCTTCCCAGGTTGCATAGCCATCGCCGTCATCGTCAAGATCCAGGTAATTCGGAATACCATCGCCATCGGTATCGTCGTTGGTCAGGTTATTGTCGTTATTAACATCTTCAAAAATGTCATAAAGACCATCGCCATCGGTATCTGTTAAACACGGTCCTAAAACACGAACGGCAGCAGGGGATACGGTCATTGTAATATTGCCGGAAGCAGAAACCGGCGGATTGTTTAATCCGGCGCCTACATTATTGTTAAAGTCAAATTCACGCGTTAGTGTGTTAACCGGACTGCCAAAACTATAATTGACACTACAAATATCAAACGTTCCGGCACCTAATTTTGAAACTGGGGCTGTTAGAGCAGTTGCCGATGTTGAGGTCACCGCATTCCTGTTGAATGCAGTATTCTGGCTTCCGTTTACCGCCATACCACCTTCAATACTATCCGAACCTAATACCGGTGTTATTTTTCCTTCAAAAGAAACCTGCATTCCTTTTTCTTTCATTTCCGCAGCCGTTACGGTTGAACCGGAAAGATTGGCTATTGTATATTGCTTTTTAGTGGTAATACCATTCGCAAATACTTCTTTGGTTACGATTGCTTTCGGTTTAAAAGTGCCGTTCTGGTAATCGGCAAACAATTGAATTCCTGTTTTGATATTGCCTTCCGTGACCTGTTGCGGCATTACATAATTTACAATTTTCAGGTTGTAAATAGTAGCTTTCGGATCTGGCATTATAAAAGCAACTAACATTGGCTGACCTGCATTTGCAGCAGGCTCATTCAATGTGTGCAGTAAAATACCATTATTATAGAATTTAATTTTACCATTCAGGCGTTCTATTCTCAAAACATCTCCTACTTTGAACATATTGGTCCCCTCCGGGAATGATGCCGATAGTTGTTGAAGTACACCATTTTCATAAGCCAGAATTCTGCCATCCAGATAACTAAACAAGGCATAATTACTACTATAGCCCACAACATCCGGATTTGGCTGATATGACAATCCTAACATCACCCTGTAATTTGAATCCAGAGTTCCGCCAATCGTTCTCTCCACATAACCATTAGCCACTAATAATTTAGCTGTTTCTGCACCGGAATCCCAAACCTGTGGATTAGCTTTGGTAATGGTACCATTAGCATCCACTGCGATATTCAGTGAAGCCGTTAATGGCGGCTTGGTAATGGTATAATAGTTTTCCGGCTGCGGTACCGCATCATAGTTGACTACTTTAAGGTTGTAAATACTGGAATTTTGTTTTAGTATTGAAAAATCAACTAACATTGGCTGACCGGCATTTGCAGCAGATTCATTCAATATATGTAGTAAAATACCATTAATAGAGTACTTAATTTTGCCGTTTATCCTTTCAACCCTTAAGACATCGCCAATTTTGTAGTAATTAGCCCCTGCCGGAAACGATGCTGTTAAGGGCTGATTCACACCATTTTCATAAGCCATAACTCTGCCATCCATATAACTATACATAGCATAGTTAATATTGCTATGATCTGCAACATTCGGATTAGGCTGGTATGACAATCCAAGCATCACATAATAATTGGACTCCAAAGTTCCGCCAATTATTCTTTCTACATAACCATTACCAACTAATAATTTAGCCGTTTCACCTCCCGAATTCCAGTCGGTCATACTTGTTTTCGTAATTTTTCCGGAGGCATCAACAGCAACATTTTGTGAGCTGGTCAATTGTGGTTTGGTGATTACTTCATTTGCATTAACATAAGGAATATTATATTTTACAACTTTCAGATCGTAGATTTTAGTCTGGCTTCTATACAGGGCAAAGTCAACCAGCATAGGTTGTCCTGGCTGGGACTCGACAACTTCTCGCACCAATGTATTATTTTTAAAGTATCTGATTTTTCCACTTCGTCTTTCTACTCGTAACAGGTCACCTATCGCAAAAAGATCGTTTCCAGTGGGTAATGTATATCGTACGGAATTTTCATAGGCATACAAAATATTGGAACCGAAAGTATAGAATGCATAATTGATGGTGTTATAATGAACGTTAGGATCGGAATATGATAAACCTAGCATCACATATTCATTAGAAGCCAAAGGTCCTTTTATAGTTCTTTCCACATAACCATCTCCGGTTAAAAGATATGGTGTAGAACCACCCACATTACCCCAACTATCTCCGGCTACTGTTCGGGTTATTGTACCATCGGCTTCTATGTTAATATTGGACATTACATTTAATGGCGGACGGACAATCGTTTTATTATGGTCGATATAGGTTCCCTGACCCATAATTTCTACCTGACCGATTAAAGTGGAAGCCGGCGGCGTAGCTGTCTGGCTTATTTTAAACTTGCTGGTTAATGCTACAGTATCAACGTTTGAATTTACCGTTGTTAAATATGGCTCATTCCAGGTCGCATTAGTAGACGGGGTAACATTTAAGGAATATATTTTTAAATCGGAAACACTCAGCGGTACACTCGGAGCACTTGCTGCGGCTGCATTGCCTGCCTGAGCAGCATGTGCCAGCGGCCCGATAATTTCCGGTTTTTTGTATTTATACAATTGAACCATTTTGTCTTCCAGACCCAATCGGCTGCTGCCAAAAATATGATGTTCTTTAATGTAATAATTTTTACTTATTCCATTTCTGTTTGAAAGGGTCGAATACCTGTAAACGGCAAGGACATTCCCCTGAGCGTCTCTGGAATAATAATCGGAGTTGGTAAGCGGATCTCCAAATGAGGATTCAACAACGTTTTTTGAAATTCGATTTCCTAAACCGTCATATTCAAAATAGATTACCGTCTCGGCTCCGTTTTTATTTTTTGTTATCCTTTGCACTTTACCATCAACCCGCCAGTTTATTTTTAAACCTTCTGTTTTGTCTGCTACTAACTGACCGATCTCATCGTAAATATAATTATGCGTATTCAGGTTGTTGATGTTATAAACAATTCCGATTTCAGCCAATTGCCGAACCTGGTCTTCCAGGTCATTCGGACTTAAATTGCTATCCTGAACCTTATCCTTAACCAGGCGTAATTTGTTATTTCCCGGTAAATAGTCATAGGATAAATCATCCATCTTCTGAAAAGCACCATTCTGGTCTGGAGCGGTTCTGGAAAGTGTTTTTAGGTTTCCGTTCCGATCGTAAGTATATCGAGAGGTGTAACTCTCGTTTTTAACATCGGCCGCACCTGTAGCGTTAGGCGTAATGGCAACAGAGGTCATACCGGTAATACGGTTTAACTGGTCATAGGTGTAATTGTTTTTCTGAACATCCAGTAAGGCCTCTCTGTTGGTGCGAATAGCCGTTGTCATCTGTTTGATGTTACCATTGTACAGATTTCTGCCACTTGCGGCAATACCATTGTCCCGACTAAACATCAGCGGTTTGAATTGTGCGTCTCCGTTATCTTCCGTTGCTATGGCTTTATAATCACCGTCAAAATAAGTAAGGGAATAACCAAAGGCATCTTTGTTGCTGTCTTTTTTTGAAGCCGTTCCGTCAAGCCCCATATCGTTTTCCGGAGCCGCCAGATTCTCACCGTTTACGGCTTTAAGCCATCCTTGTAACGTATAGGCATAGTCGATACCCTGAACTTTTTTATCACCCAGTTCAACACGTGCCAACGGACCATGGGCATAATATTTATAGTTTGCATCATTCTCCCAGACAATACCATCAGGAGATGTTTTTACGGCTACAATACGATTGTCTGCATCATATTCATATTGATGAATAAACTGATCGGCTCTTCCGGGCTGAAGCGTAACCGAGTTCACATTACCACTTATTAGGTCATAATCATATACCACTCGTTTAATATGCAGTTCACAATCATTTTTAAGCCCTAAAGCAGCATCCGCCATGACGTTCGGATCACAATAATAATCTTTTAATGTTGGTATGTATGTCAGGGTCTCTTTTACATTACCGTGTATGTCATAATTATAAACGATGGCATTTATAAAATCAAGCTCTTCACCCTGAATGTATTCGTCATAGGCAAATATACCGGTTACGCGATTCCTGCTCGCTTGCGGATTATAATTGGAATAGAAGAAATCGGAGGCCAACCTTGACTCCGGATACAGTTCAAGCTGAGGGTCTTCACCATAAACGGTTCGGGTTACTTCCACTTTCATAAGTCCTTCTTCCGGGAAACCATTGACAATCTGATTTGTAACATTGCCTCCGGTAAGATAGGAACGCACCAGCCTTCCTTCATCTGAGATAAAAAAATGAGTGCCATATTGATTTGGCTGACCAGATATAACGATTTGCCCAACTTCGATAATGCGACCTAAATTATCATAAACCGTATAGCTCATTCTCTTAATACTAGACTCAAGAACATATTGTTTAGCATTTTGTGAAGCGATTATTCTTCCTAACGCATCATAAGCAAAACGGGTTTCCCCACCATCCGGTGTTTTTTGCCATACCAGTTGGTTCAGTGTATTATAACGGTATTGTGTTTTAAAAGTGTGTTGTGGCTGTAACGCTGTATTTTCAACATTAGGTGCCAACGGATCAAAGTTATTTTTAAAAGTATTGATCGCCGTGTTTTTGGTGTTAATCTCGTCCGGTGTAAAACGTTTTACGCCTTCCGGAGCTACCGTTTGTGTTAAATTCCCGGCCTGATCGTAATAATATAGTGTATATTGATATTCTTTATCGAAATAATTTACCTTGAATGTTTCTTTAACTGTTGCCATTGCAGCAGCTGTATATTCCTTAATGAATTTTTTTCGTAAGGATTCTAAATAATTGTCATAGGCCTCCTGCTGATAGGTTTCGTTCAGGTTTTTAATTAAATGTACGCAGGTGCTTTCGTTATCGGCAGGTAATTCCGGCGAGTATGTGCCTAATGAAGCCGGAGGGCATATCTCCGGATGTGCATCTTTATATAGGGTGTTTACCCAGTTGTTCCAGTTTAAACGATCCGGATTGCCGGCATTAGCTGTATAGTATCCCTTATAGGCATCGATAACACTGTTGATCTGATTAAACCCGTAATGCAAATAGGTATTTCCAAATTCGGCAATGGTTCTGAAATTAAAATCGTAAGACGATGTGATCGCTAACTGATTGCAGTAATATTTATAGCTGTCAACAATATATTGAAGATTGTTTGCACAGAAATTGTCAAACTGATTGGCTTGAACATCATAATCGCTGAAACGCGGACCATTATTAGGACCTCCATGAAGTATAAAGTTTAAGAAATCGGCTTTTTTTGCATCACAGGCAACAGGAACTACCGTTTGCGGAATACATACGGTACATTGACTGTCTGTATAATTAAGATTTGGTTTTGCCCGCGCGGTTACAGACTGAACAGATCCCGATGCATTCGGATAATGAAACGTAAAAATATCTATTGAACCGTTACTTGTAATCGTTACATTACTAAACGGATAGGTGCTCAAAGTAGAAAGATTTACAGTTTGATCCAATGAGAATATAGGTTCTCCTCCCCGGCTCATACCATAACCATATTGACCGCTGCCCCATGTTGTCTGAATCGGAGAATTGACAGGCTCATTAAAGAATGTAGCCAGATAGGAATTTTTATAGGAGGATACGTTGTCAAGATTTACCGGAGTTGTACTTTGTAATTGACCTGTTTGTTTTAACTGGTTAATAAAAGCTACAAAAGCCTGACGGAACTGATATCTCTTCATACAGCTGTTTCCGTTTTCGGATGTTCCGGCGTTAGGATCCAGTACCTGACCAATTTGATTATTATGATCCGTACTGCATTCCCCAATCGGTGCACAGGTCGTTCCGTAAAGAACTACTTCTTTTTCGGTTCCGTTAACTAAAATTACTGCCACTGCTTTGTAAGCGAAAACCTGATTCGCCGGCATGGAAGCTGCACTGTCATAATAACACTGCTTGATATTTTTAATTTTCCACGTGGTGTTATAATTCGCCCACGTATATTCGGAAGAATCAACCTTAATTGTGGTGCCACAAAACGGTTGCGACGGACTGCTGTTAAAGTTTATCGTAAGCGTATTGTTTGCCGTAGCCGAGCTGATGTTCAGCGAATTTAACGGCACAATTGCCGATCCCAGGGCTTTGATTAAATCGGCTGTTACATATTGTCCTGTAAAAGGTCGGCTGGACAATGCTGTAATGTTTTGCCCGGTAAATGATGCGTCTTTAAAGAATCCGCTTATAAAATATTCAAAATCAAAAAGCAACGGACAATTACCGGTTTGGGTATAATATTCGTAGTCGTTTTGTGCCTGTAACTGATCCAGAGCCGTTTGCGGATCAACACCGGAATCATAACCAAAATCAACCGGGATAAAGCGCTTTGTTTTTTCTTTGTATAAGATGCCGCTGGTGCTGGCACAAAGTGACGGTACCGAAATACTATAGATATAATTGAATAAACTGGCTTTTTGCGAGAAGTTATCCGTTAATACATTTGTAACCGAATAATCCAATACGCCACCGATACAACCATTATACGATCCTTTTTCGATCGCATAAATATTGCTGAAAACGTGTTTTATCTTCGATTTTAAACCAATATAAAGGCTTCGGTACGTTTTCCAGAAGACGTCTTTTTGTTCGGTTGTTAAAGACGAAACAGCCGTTGGGAGATTGCACTGTACCAGTGGATTACAGTAAGCGGCCTGTAAAGCGGCCTGATATAATTTCAGTACGGTTGTACCGTCTGATAAATAATCGGAATTGATGGCTTCCTGCATAATACCGGTTCGGTAACCAAACAGTGCGGCACTTTCAAAAGCTGCCGGCAGTTGCTGGAAGTAGGGGTCATTAGTATAAATTCCGGTATGTGCGGAAAGATTATTCCCAATTAAGCCTTTACTTACGGCATCGTTAAGTGTTTTTACATTTTGCAGGTAACTGTCATATCCATCTGAATTGACTGCAATTATTGTACTGGTACCCTGAACATTTTTAGTAAGTTTACAAACTTCTTTATTGTACTCTAAATAAGGATATTCCGGGTGATAAATAAGTAATGATTTCGCCCAGCTGAGATCCCAGGCCTCAACAAAGTCAGCATAGTTAACTAATTGTTGCGGTTTTACTTTACGACGTAATGTACCGTCCACCGTCTCTGTAAGAACTAAGCCTGTAACAGCAGGTGTATAGGTTCCGTCTCCGTTTGGTATTACGATTACGTAGGCATCATTACCGTCGATGTCTTTATAAGAAAGACTTGAATTTTTCCAGTTATTACCGGTTACCGCTCCGTTTCGGTATAATTTCCCCTGTTGATTGAAAACACTTAACTCGAAATCCGGATTGGCTACTTCTTGTCCATTTGCATTCAGCATTGTGCTTTTAGTAATTCCATACTGTCCAAAAGGACTCACATCGCCCAATAAGGTTTGCTCATTAACCGTACAACTGGAATCAAAATACACTTCAGCCGGACATAGTTGGTCGCACTCCTGTTTTAACAATTGCCATTCTCTAAAAAAGCGATTGGCGAGTCCGTTAGCCTGAGTTTGGTCAATACTGGTATTGCCGGATATCGTTACGGATATCGGAGCCGTAAGATTGGTTGGTAAACTAAATGTGGCCGCAGGAACACTGTAATAGGTACTCAATGAATTTATAATATAGTTTGACGGGGTACCAATGGCAGCCGTACAACTTGTACAGGTCATATTACACATATCCAATGAGATATTCGGAGAGAACTGGTTTGGATTTACATAACAGGAATTATTGGGATTCCTAAGCTTACTGATATAATCCGTGGCATATTCATTGAGTTGTTCAGCATTGACTTTAAGCTCCTTTAAAAGCGTATAGGAACCGGAATTCAAAGCCATGAAAAAAGTACTTGGATTCGACTGGTAGGGGAAAGGATTTGATGCGCTTCCCAATTTAATTTTTTCAACAGCGATCTTGTCTTCCTGACATTGGTCTTTCAGATTGATTTTTAAATCATAAACAAAAGGATAGACCGGTCTGTTACAATTTTCCGGACTGGCCGGCGTAAATTGCTGTGTTTGATTTACCGTATAATCAAATTCATGTGCAATCCTATTGCCTCCAACAGCCAGTTGTTTTGAAACGACTAATTTATCGTTGTTTACCGGGAAATTACCGGTAGATTCCAGTCGGTTGATACCCAACAAGTCAACTTCCATCATGCCATGCATCGGGTTGTCGTTTCCGGCATCTTCAAGCTTATCCAGATTGTCTTTTGGATCATCTGATAAGGCTGTTGCAATCGTTCTTCCCTGCGGATCGATATAACTAACCGATACCTGTCTGTTAGGATCGATTACAATGTTTTTTTTGTAATGCGAGACATCGCCTACACTATAACCAAACAGGCGATTGATTTCTTTATCTGTAGGTGTAGTGTATAAATACTGCATTTCATGCCCGGATCCTAATTGATGGTTATAGCCTACCCCGCCTTTTCGGGCAATACGACCAGTATTGTCAGGCGTGTATTCTATTTGGGAAAAAGGGTGATTTTGCGCATCCGGTACATATTCCTGATGAATACTGTTCGGGAAATCGGAAAGGCTCTTGCTTGAATAATATCTGGCCGCACCAAATCCGGAATCCATTTTATTGACCTGCACATTGCATATCGTATCTGAGGTAGAATCAAAATCAAAGTCCTTATAGGAATAAGACGTATCGGATTGATTTTTATTATGATTTTTAAAATAGCGAATACTATTCTCATTTACCGGAGTAGGTAAAACTTCAACAGCAGGTCTGCCCTGTGCATCATAAATTACTTCCCCTACAATGGCATTTTTGTCGGTATTGATTTTTGTTACCGTTTGTCTGTTACGCAACGAGCCGTCAAAATAACTGATCACTTCTTTCTTTTTGCCATTCTCGGCATAACTAACCTGTAATTGCCAGTTTTTGTTTTTTTCGTGTTCAGACAGCTGGGCAATATGCGGCCAGTCGGAAACCTTGGTTTTTGAAGCCGTTCCCGAACTCCATTTACCATAGTATTTTCCTCTGAAAAGCTCCGGATATAAACCCACAGCCCTTACTCTGTAAATAAGATAGCCTTTGGCATAAAGCAATGGAATTTCGTAGGATTTGGATTTGGTTAGAATACGGGTATTGTTCAATTCAAAATCACGATCGCTAAAATTGATTGCATTCGCGGCTAAGTTATCAGTAGCACCGGTATCGGAATAGGAATCTACCCACGTCCATTCCAATTCATATTCGAGAGCACCGGTCAGTTTTTGCCATTCTATTTTAATAGAACCCGGTACCATGGTTCCTGTAGCGGAATCCAACAGGTTCGTTATCGTTGAGACCGGATTCGGTAACTGATCGGAAACCGTATAATATCGTTTTACTTTTAATCCTAAATCCAGGAAAATGTTTTCAGGAATATAATTAGAGGTTGTATTGTTAACAAGGTTTTTATATACAACAGACCCCGGAATCAAACTGATCTTCATTCCGTATCTATTCTTAACCTGTAAAAAGCTTACATCAGTAAACAGGGTATTGGTCGTGGCTGCCGAATGCGGATTATACGAAAGCGACAATACCTCTTCTCTCGGTGTAACCGTAGTGTCAACGGTACCGTCAGCTAACAATGGCGTAACTAAAAAAGTAGCCTTGAACTCATACCAGATATAGGGCGGCAAAGTATTGTCAACCCGCAAGCGTGCATAGCAATAAGGATCCTTATTATGCTGGTTGGCCCAACCGGCTTCGGGGTCTGATACCGAAGTCTGCTGGCTAAAACCATTTAGTTGAATCGGAGCAATGGGATATTCCTTTTCATCTATTTGTGCCGTAACAAAAACGGATGAAAAAAGGGTAATTATAATCAATAACCTGCCTAATACTGTATTCATATTATTATAATGTTATAGCCTTGTAATTTTTTAATTTAGGGGTAACGATAAACTTTTTGTCCTTAACCGTGAAGAAATCCTGTTGTTTGATCTCCGGACATTTCGGGTTCTTTTTATAGTGTACTTCCAGTTTTGGATTTTTTATTTTGATCTTTTTATCCTTAATCATAAAATCTTTTTCACCCATAAAATAAAAATACTGTTTAACCAGACTGTAATCCGCTTTATTGATATAGATGATCAATTTATCCATCGAAACCTGGGAATACTTTCCTGATTTTAATTCACAGATATAGTACGTTTTATCTTGTTTTAGCGAATACTCCGGAAATAGTTTCAGAAAAGATTTTAAGGCAATTGGTGAATTGTTGTTTTCCACTTTACCGATTTGTACTATTTTTTCCTGGTGATTAATCAGGATGTTGTTCGCTCCGAAACTGGCAAATTCAGTGTCTTTA
Organism: Flavobacterium inviolabile; assembly: GCF_013389455.1. Lineage (NCBI taxonomy): Bacteria > Pseudomonadati > Bacteroidota > Flavobacteriia > Flavobacteriales > Flavobacteriaceae > Flavobacterium > Flavobacterium inviolabile. The sequence goes on from NZ_CP058278.1 coordinate 1,079,855, forward strand.
ATCTGCTGATAGCTTACCGCATTATTTTTATAAATAGTACCGGTATAACTGTCAACCGGTTTTGTCGCAGTAGCGGTGTTATAAAAGTTATATTGCGATTGATAACAGTAGCTTTTCTCCGACTTATATTTCTTTTCAACTTTATCAAATACCTCTTCAACGGTATCTTTCCCTTGTGAAAAAGCAGGAAGCACCATCAGGAAAAGTAAATAGAATCGTAATGTTTTCATCATTAGGAATTAATTTTTTTTAATACTGTTACTTCGGGTCTCCTGTATGGTAAAGACGCCTTTTTCCGTTTCTTTTTTCACACGAATCAAGCCGCCTTCTAAATCATATTCATAAAAGGTAGCGTAATTGTTTTCATCCAGTTCGGCCATCAAACGCTGTGTCTGTTCATCGTATACAAAACTTTTCATTGAGCCGTTGTACGGGTGGAACCGGATATCGTCAAAATAACATTCCGTGGCAGTATTGGAACAAACCAGTTCGATTTCCAAACCCGGAACCGTGGCCGGAATAAAGACAATTTCCACCACTCCGGCAATAAGCTGCCAGCCATCTATAATTTCTCCAACCGGATGTAAGGTGGCCAGTAGTGGTGAAGTCGTATTGGACATGTTTATTTTAATCATGCCGGTATAGGTTAGTTGTTGTGTCGGATGGATTTCTTTTATCCATCCACTCACCACATACTTGCCCGGGGCAGGCTGGAATGAATTAGTGAAGTCGGTATACTGAGCATTTATTTTTACACTCATAAATAACACGAAGAATATAATATATCTCATAAAAATTGAATCCTATTGGTTATTGTTACATGTTCTTGGAGTTACACCCAAATAGTTTTGTGTTGTTCCTCCGCTTACATTGTGTTCACACTTAATTATGATACAGCAAGGTGAGGTGTTTCCTACCAAAGTAACGTTCAGTTGTATCTCTGCGTTTAATGAAGACTGCTGATTATCATTTTGTCCGTTATTGTCAGCCCCATTTAAAAAGTCTCCGATGATATTTACCTGAACCGTTTTTCCGGTGATAACGATATTGTTATTTGGAATGGTCAAAGCAACTTGTGTTGGACTTGGAATGGTTGTAACCGTAACAGTAGCAACATTTACAGGGAATGTTAATTTTAATCCTTTGCAGGCATCTGTATCACCACCACTTGAACAGCTATTTCGCGTAAAATTAAAGGTACAGTTGCTCGGCGGATTCTCACCAGCACTTGACGGACAGGTTTCTTTCGGGATAGATGCCGGAGCCGTAACCAGTTCACGGGATAATTTAACGGATTGGCCGGTGCTCACCTTTATACTTTTCTTTCCGGTATGCGAATGATTGGTAGCATACGATGCATTACTGGTATCGAAACTAAAGTGTGATGGATTAGTGGTTCCGTTTTTCGGCGTTTCTTCAAAGCCTTCAAACCCCATTTCCGAATATTTTGAATTGGAAGCTATCGCCATAGGTAACGTATAGTTATAACCATACTGCGCAGCGCTATAACGGTTTAAAGCATCCTTGTTTTCCAGTTCTGTTCCATAAGGGCTATATAATGTGATACTGCTTGCACTGGTCCAGTTAGCCGTATTTACCGACCAAAGACCATTTGTGACAATATAAAAAGGCGTAAACTTGGCGAAGAAACCTTCATTTCTCGGGTTATTTACCGTAGTTGCCGAAGCGTTTCTACTGGTTAAATATGCATACGATTTTTCGGTTTTCCAATCTCCTTTGATATTCCAGAGATATGGATTAACTCTAACGGCATACGGATAATTCGGATTCCCCTGTGCATCAATCGGAGAATTAGGATTCGCAGTTGGTTCCGGATAATACGGTAAATTATTTTCAGACTGTGGTTTCCAGTAATCATTGTAAACCACGGCACTAGCATTTAGTATCCTCGGATTCGCAGTTGCCGAACCGCTATACGTCAGAATATCCTGATCCAGGATTCCGGTTTGATTGACCGCATCCGTAATCTTAACAGGATTTTTCATCAAAGTAACCGATGCCATTGAAGCGGCCTGTAAATTCCGGTAGCCCGAACGGACAATTTTAAACGGAATCTCGACATAATCTTCGCACTTGTTAAAGTAGTTACCATCTTTATCCATCAATAGAATTCCGGATTTATCACTCTTAAAGCCAATAACCCAAAGTCTGTTTACCAGTATAGATGCTCCCGGTGATGGGGCAGCAAGCGCCTGTGTTTCTATCGGTTCCAAAGGTGTTCCGGTTTTAATATATAGCTCATCGCCCAAGTGGAAAAACTTGGTTAAGTCGTTTTGAAAGTTGATTTTAAAATACGGTTTCCCTGTCGCAAGAATCGGAGTTCCGTCGTTATTAGGAGGAGGAGGACTTGTTACCGGAGTTTCAGCTCTTAAACTTCCCTCAAGACCGATATTAGTACTGGCTAATCCCATACCGTCATATTTCCAGTAGGCCGGATACGTTAGCGAATAGTACTGATCGCCGTATTCGTTAATCGTCTGATTGAGTATCACCTCACCGGAACTGGCATCCCATGCCAGGTTTTTAGTCGAAACGGTCGATCCTAAATCATACGCAATTTTCTCAACCATTATTCCGGTCTTATGAACGTGTTTTGTAGTAACAGCCGTTCGTAGTAAGTTTTCGTTATACGAATATTTAGGAAGTATAGTAGGAACAAATGCCGGGAAAATGGCAACTAAAAAGGCCGCTAAATTTCCGTCAAAACCAGCCAATTCCGATTCGGAATGACTTTCATTAAAATCATTCACCATATCATAATCCACACCCATTAGTTGTTTTTTTACCTCACCCTTTTCATTAATGGTTTGTATAGTATTATCCAGGGTACCATCTGCGGCTATGTTATATTTATATTCTACTTTCGAAATAGGTGAATTCTGCCCTTCGGCATATACTTCCTGTGATTTGATTTTTCCGTTCATGTCATTGGTTTCAATGGAATATCCCTGTGACATGGTTAGATGACTTCTTACAACAACATTCGCCAGTTGAACAACAATATTCATGATGTTACTTGGATCCGGAATATCATTTTTAATATCCGGGTCGGTGAATTCAACTTTTGTAGGGAAATCATACGAGGTGTAATGTCTGGTTATAACCATTCCGGTTGCGTGTCTTTCGACTTTTTTATTGCCATCTTTTCGAGGCAGGTTTTTTACCATTACCCGCGAATAGGTTACTCTTGGTGCCGGGAAGAAGTTTTCACCGAACGGTTTCTCTACATAATTATTTTCCTTTGGTGCCGAAATGTTTTGAGCATAGCTGCCATTTTTTGGATATAAGGGTTCTAAAAGTGCATTTTCTGAACTTCCGTTAGGTTCATAGGTTGCCACACCACTTGATCTTTTATGGTCATCATTATACGAATAGATTTGGCCGTATTCCATGTTGGACAAATCGGTGCCGCCGGATTGATTGTTATCTAGCATGGAGCCCCATTCGTCACTCAGTCGAATGGATTTAACGCGCAAACCACCGCCCAATTTTCTTCCTTTTGCATTTTCGAGTCGTATCCATGATTTATCGGTTTTGAACATTCGGGCACAGCCTTTGTTTTGAAGTGCTTTATTCGGACCGCTAAAAATTTCGCCAATGGCAGTGATACTTGCAACAAGGTCGTTAACAATGGATACAAAATTAGTGTTCGTTGCGTCTCCTCCGATACTATAGACAATCCGGTTTAAATAGGTTCTTCCAAAACCCCAACCGGTTTTAACAATAGGATTTACCTCTGCGTCTCCACTTGCACCATCACGGTTCAGGAATTTAAGCGGAATCGCCGCTATAGGACCATAGGTTTCATGGTTCAGGACATTTATTTTGATGTTTTGATTCTCATTTTCTTCTATCTCAAAATACCCGGAGACATAATCATATTGTGCATCATTCGCCGTCATGTTCATTAGGAAACGAAACTGAATCGCTTTATTATAATTTTCACCCAGATGCCGGTCAATAAACTGCTGCCTTGTTGTGATCGAATCGGCGGCATTCAGTTTTACATAAAGGTATTTTTTATGACCACTACCATCACCGTATAAGGTATTGGTTATATTATTCGATCCAGGGGTATTCGTTGTTCCTGCTCCAATAACCTTAAACATTTGCATTGCTCTTTTGTTTTGAACATATTGATAATCGTCACTTTCTGTTTCGATAGCAATAACTCCTCCCGATGGCAGCTGAACGGATTTTAAGGTCCAGGCACCGGTATTGTTATCTGCCAGCGTTTTGTCGCCCTGTTGCACAAAAGGATATTCGCTATTAGAAAGCGGTGTGTTAATATTACCGCTTCCGGCCGGGTTTACTTTGTAATTCCCCCAAATATCAAAACCTTTCGGATTGTATTCCGGGTTGTTAACAGGATCATTGTTTATGGTATAGTCGCTCGGTTTGTCTTTTGATTTCTCAAGTCCGTAATTAAATACATACGGTGTATATTTTCCCATATTGGAACTTCGGTAGGTGAAATAAACGCGTTTCAGGGTTAATTTTCCTTTTGTAGAAGCCAATGAGTTAGGCGTATTTTGACATAGCGAATAATCATAGTCAAAATGTGCCGTTTTAATAGGCTTGACAGCACCATCAATCCCGGGATCGAAAATTGCACCTGAGGCATTGGTTACTTCCGGTCTGGAATAAAGTCGGATGGACTTGATTCTTTTCATCCGCCCGGAACCGGCACCGCCATGTTCTCCACTAACACCTACAGCATCCTGACGGTCTTCTAAATCAAAGAAGGCTACATGGGTTTTCGTACTGATTTTATCCAGATACACCAGTTGTTTTGTTCCATAGATATAGGTTCCTTTCTGATCATCTTTATTAGAGATCAAACCCTCGTTATAATTGGCGGTATTGCTCTGAAAAGGAATGCGCCACTGATAGTTGTTAATGGTCGTATAATCAAATTTTGTAAATGTCCCCAAATCGTTTAGACTCGGCCCGTTACTGTCCACATCTTCATAATCTGCTGATAAAACTGAAGTGATTAAATAACTATGTGCATAAGCAGGAGTTGTTATTTTATTCAGGAATTTATCACTCACATTGGTGTTGTTACCTGCTGTCGTTCCGTTATAAGGCACCAAACCGGTCGTGTTGTTTCCGGGTTGTTTGGAAACATCAAAAGTAGCCTCCACTTTCTTAGTGTTATAGGCTGTCTTTCCATACACATAGGTAGAACCATCCGTTTGCAAAACTTTAATCCCGGCAGTATGATGCACCTTGGCACTGTCATTCTTGATCACAAAAGGATCGCCGGCTGTTTCTTCGGCGGTTACTTTATGGATAACCTGGTTTCTTAAATACCGTTTGGTTCTCTTGATTTTAGAGTTAATGGCATAGGACGAATTATTAAGTGTTTCATTATAATTGTTGGTTGTCATCCGGTTTCTGGTACTACCGCCCAAACCGATTCTCAGTGCTTTTGTCTGATGAATTTTATCAAAATAAATACTTTGCTCCGGATCTACAACGGTGCTTCCTACAAGTTTGTAGGTTACAGGTTCATAGCCTAAAGCTTTGGTGTCGTCACTACTTTCATTGAAATACTGCAACGCCGGATTGTTATTAACCCAACCGCCGGTGCTGCTGCTTGAAGGAGCAACTTTAAAGTCAATACCGCCATGTACTAAATTTCCAATTCCAAATTCGGCACCAAGACTTACCCCGACTCCATAATCTGAAACTCTATCGTTATACAGATAGCCTACTTGGGAACGATAAGGCCTGAACATTCCTGAAACACCTTGTCCTTCAATATTGTAAATGTCATAGGTGTAATTGGTTACCGGTAGAGCAGTTGTATTCTCTGTAACGGTTCTGTCGTTCTCCCGGTTAAAGTCCATTACACCGGCCTGCTTTCTTTTGTATTCCGTATTGTCATAACCGTATGCTTTCTCTGTTCGGTTTCGGTACTGAGAAGCAACCTTTTGATAGGAGCCATAGCCGGTCAGTTGTGCCTGAAACTCACCCAGGTAAAATTCACCACCAAAAGCGCCGTTAAAAGTGAAACTCGAATTTTCAAAACCAACTCTTTTACTCGGCGTATAGCTTTGATCGTTGAATGAAATGCTTCCGCCAACACCACCCCCTTTGGAGCTTGTAAAACTATAGCTGTTTCCCAGAATAGAGAAGGAAACGTTTTTAATACGCCTCACACTTGCAGATAAGTTCAGGTTTTCAACACCTTTTCTACTGCTAAATCCGAGTCCTATTCCTCCGGTACCTTTTAAGCTTTCTGAGCTGATTGCACTTGTTGCTTTTTCTTTTAATTTTTTAGATATACTAACAGAAGGATTAACACTTGCTCCTTCACTAACGGAACTTGAAAAATTTAATCCTACAGCTACATTTTCACTTAAAGCAAAGTTGGCGCCAAACGAAGGCTTAAAGGTAATTCCTTCGTAATTATTGTATTGAACACCAAGTCCTACACCGGGTCTGATCGCGTCATAACCCGCAAAGGCAGCATTAAAACCAAAATGAGTTCCAACGGTAATATTATCCCTCAGATCATTTTCATACTTAATTTTATCCCCATTAAAATCATCCGGTAAACCGCGTACTTGTCTCTCAATTTGTCCTACGTTTAAATTCCAGCCAAGACCTACCCATGAAGCTTCCTGATCGGTTGTGATACCGGCATTGTAGGATAAGTTTAAAGGATAGCCGCCTACATCCATAATCGGGATATTATAGTTAAAATCACCACTGGCCAAATCAACCATATCAGAAGTTCCGATAGGGGTAAAGGAGTTAAATTCAGGTTGCGACGGACCACTGGTCAAAGCATACATACGGATGGGCTGGGTGATTTCAACAAAAATCATTAACGTTAAGTACCAAGCCACAACTTTAGTGAATTTGCTGTTTCGGATTTGCTTTATCATAAGGCTATTTCTGTAAATGGATCTTTAAATTGGAATTTTAGGGTGCCTTTCTTAAAAAGGTTGTCTTTATAGAGAAGCTGAATTTTAGCGTTGGGGTCAATATTGGAGAAAAACAACATCACTTTTTGATAGGGTGTTATTTTATAACTTCTCTCAAACAATGCTCCCGAACAGGGGATAGTATCTTTTTGATTGATAACAACAGAAAAGTCGTTTTCAATTGAAAACGACATATATTTAACCCCATCTTCATAAGGGATTCCGGTAGTTTCGGGATCTAAAATGTCTTTTTCGTTTTCCTGCTCAAATGTAAATTCAATTACTCTTTCCCTTTTGTTGTCATTGTATAGGGAGTCTACAAGGAATAAATTGGCATTGCCTTTATCCTTTAATAGGTAATACTGAATAGGTACTTCGGTTGCTGTAAAATCGAATTGATCAACTTTTTGACTGTAAACTTTGGATTTCCATCCGATTTTTTCAAGATTGTAATAGCGTTCCCGGATTTCGGAATCGTCAGAACCGCTCTTTTTATCTTTAGCGCAAGATAAGAGCAGTAATAAGGAGCAGGCTGTAAAGAATGCTTTAACTATTTTCATGGCTTTAATGTATAGCTATTAGTTCTACCGGAGAACCATCAGCTATGATTGTTTTTTTTAGGCTTAAATATTTTGAATTTTCAACAGAGTTGAAAAGATCATACGGGGCGTATATGCGGCAAAAATATAATTTTTTTTATAAAGAACGTTTCTATATTATAGCAGATGTTTGTTTATAGATTAATAATAACAAAATTCTTAAAAAAAGGAAAACCCTTTTGAAAAACGTCCAAAAGGGTTTAATGAATATAATAATTGCAAGATAATGTTATCGCCATCCGCCGCCCAAAGCGCGGTACAATTCGATATCGGCTTCCAGCCTTGATTTTTTAAGAGCAGCCAGTTCCAGCTCACTCTGTAATAAATTACTTTGCGCCGTGATGACCTCTAAATAATTGGCCATACCGTTTTTAAATAGCATAGTCGCATTGCGGATTGCTTCCTGCAGCGTTTCCACACGGGAAGCAGCTATCTTATTTTGTGCATCCAGTTTGTCTATTTTTACCATGGCATCCGAAACTTCTGCAACAGCAGTCAGTACCGACTGGCGGAAACTGATAACCGTTTTTTCACGCTCCTTTTTGGAAATTTCATATTGCGTACGCAGTTTTTTATTGTTCAGCAAAGGCTGTGCAATACTTCCGGCAACAACGCCAAATAAAGAAGCCGGCATGGTAAACCAGTTGCTGGACTCAAAAGAATTTAAACCGCCGGTTGCCGTGATGGACAGGGACGGATATAAAGCTGCTTTTGAAAGACCCACTTTAGCATTGGCACTTTGTAAAGCCAGTTCCGCACTTTTCACATCCGGACGTTTGTTCACCAAAGTCGATGGAATTCCGGCTTTCAGATCTTCATGGGCAGCAATAGCCTGTAGCGTTGCTTTGCGGTCTATCGCTTTTGGAAAACTTCCGGTTAGCACACTCAACGCATTCTCCTGGATAACAATATTCTGTTCCAGTAACGGAATTAACTGAGCGGCAACCAAACGTTGCGATGCAGCCTGTTGTTTCGCTAGCGAAGTAACCTGTCCCGCTTCATATTGCAGGTTGATGATAAACAGCGTACTGTCATTCAGTGCCAGGTTCTGTTTGGCGATTTCCAGCTGGGCATCCAGCATCAGCAGGTTATAAAAACCTTTGGATACCGTTGCTACGATAGTGGTTTGCAATGCTTTTTTTACCTCTTCCGATTGTAAATACTGTGCCAGGGCACTTTTTTTCTGATTGCGGAGTTTACTCCAGATGTCTGCTTCCCAGGATAAATTGGCGGCAGCAGTAAAATCTTCAATATGATTTTTACCTAAAAACTGACTTAAACTCACCCCGTTCAAACTGTTCTCAGACGGATTGGTGGAATTGCCGGTTACCTGAAGATTCAGGGAAGGAATAGTATTCCATTTCGATTGCCTGAACTGTAGCTGGGCAATTTCGATATTCTTTTGTGCCAGTTGCAGCTCATTGTTTTTGGCAATCGCATTGTCAATCAGGCCTTGCAATGTTTTTTCGGTGAAAAAAGATTTCCATTCCAGATCACCTGCGGTGGTACTGTCGGTAGAAGCAACCCCTCTGTATTCAGAGGGAATTGCATCTTTTGGAGTCTCCACATTCCGGGAGACCTGACAGGAACTTAACGTTGCAATAAATAAAGATAAGGTGATATATTTTTTCATGTATTTTTTCATTTGATTAAACCGTTACCGCTTCTTCGTGTGGTACCGTTTCTGTTTTCTTGGTGGAAACTTTCTCGTGTAAATACTGGAAAACCACAAACAGCACAGGAATGATAAACAACCCTAATACAACTCCGGTAACCATACCGCCCGCAGCACCAATACTGATAGAGTGATTACCCATAGCCGATGGTCCTTTGGCACTCATCATCGGGATAATGCCAACCACAAAAGCCAGGGACGTCATGATAATCGGACGCAAACGGAGCTTCGCAGCTTCAATGGAAGAAGCGAGCAGCGACTTACCGGCTTTCCGGCGTTGTGAGGCAAACTCCACAATAAGGATGGCATTTTTGGCTAATAGACCAATAAGCATTACCAGGGCAACCTGTACATAAATATTGTTTTCAATACCGGCTATTCCGATAGCCGCAAATACACCAAACACTCCTGTCGGGATCGATAAGATTACCGCCAGCGGAAGAATGTAACTTTCATATTGTGCCGATAGCAGGAAATAGATAAACAATAAGGATAGTACAAAGATCACGGTCGACTGTCCTCCGGAAGAAAGCTCTTCCTTCGTCATGCCCGAAAACTCAAAAGCATATCCCGATGGCAGATGCTGTGCAGCAACTTCTTCTACCGCTCTAATGGCATCTCCGGAACTGAAGCCCGGTTTGGCAATCGCATTCACACCAATCGAATTAAAGAGATTGTAACGGGATGCTGTTTCCGGTCCGTAAACACGTTTTAGCTTTACAAGCGTATTGATCGGAACCATATTGCCCATTCTGTTTTTTACATAAATACCATTCATGGAAGACGCTTCCGTACGGGCCGACTTGTCAGCCTGAACCATTACCCGGTAATATTTTCCGAAACGGTTAAAGTCGGATGCCTGGGCACTACCAAAATAAGCCTGCATGGTCTGTAGGATATCTTTCGTATTCACGCTCAGTTGTTCCGCTTTGACATCGTCAACCTCCATGTCATATTGCGGATAATCGGCTTTAAACGAAGTAAAGGCAAAAGCAATTTCCTTACGCTTCATCAATTCCCCAAGGAATTTGTTGCCGACTTCGCTGAATTTGGTCAGACTGCCGCCGGTTTTATCCTGTAATACCAGGTCCAAACCGTCAACATTACTGAATCCCGGTACGGTAGGGAAGGTAAAGACAAAGAAATTAGCCCCTTTTATGGTTGATAATTTCTGACGTACCTCATCCATGATCGCATTGATATCTTTTACGGCACCACGCTCTTTAGCCGGTTTCAATAAAACGAAAGCAACACCCGATGACGGACTGGAAGACTGAGTAAGGATGTTAAATCCGGACAGTCCCATTAACGTCTTTTTAGACTCCATATTTTGAAGCAAACCTTCTGCCTCATGAATCACTTTGGTTGTTCTTTCTAAGGAAGCTCCTGCCGGCATGGATAAGGAAATGGCAATAAAGCCCTGATCTTCCGAAGGAATAAATCCGGTCGGCGTTCGCTGTACCATAAAAACAGTGGCAGCAATCACAACGGCAAGACCACCAAGGCTTAACCATCTGTGGCGGATCAGAAAACGGATACTGCCCAGGTATTTGTTGGTTAATTTGTCAAAACCCTGGTTGAAGCCGATAAAGAATTTCTCTTTAAAGGTTTTCTTCTCTTCCGTGGCATTTCCGTGGGAATGATTCTCTTTTAAGAATAAAGCTGCTAAAGCCGGACTTAGGGTCAAAGCATTAATAGCCGAAATAATGATGGCAATGGCTAACGTAAAGGCAAACTGACGGTAGAATACACCGGTTGAACCTTCCATAAAACCTACCGGTAAGAATACTGCCGACATTACCAGCGTAATCGAAATGATCGCTCCGGTAATTTCGCTCATGGCAGAAGTCGTAGCCGCTTTGGGCGGAAGGTGTTTGTGCTCCATTTTGGAATGCACCGCCTCGACCACAACGATCGCATCATCCACCACAATACCGATAGCCAGTACTAATGCAAACAACGTTAACAGGTTGATCGAGAATCCGAACAGGGACATAAAAAAGAATGTACCCAGGATCGCTACCGGAACCGCAATGGCCGGAATTAAAGTAGAGCGGAAATCCTGTAAGAAAAGGAAAACCACGATAAATACCAGTATAAAAGCTTCAATCAAAGTAGAAATTACCTGGTTTATGGATTGATCCAGGGAATCTTTGGTATTGTAAAGAATCAGGTATTTTACGCCTTTCGGGAAATCTTTGGAAACCTTTTGCATTAACTTGTCAATAGCGATCTGGATTTCATTGGCATTCGAACCGGCTAACTGCATCGAAGCAATATTAACACCCGGTTTACCATTCACGCGGGTAAAGTTTCCGTAAGTGTAAGCCCCGAATTCTATTTTAGCCACATCTTTTAATCGCAATACCGAACCGTCGGCATTGGAACGGATAATGATGTTTTCATATTCCGTTGGCTTGTTTAATTTTCCTTTGTATTTGATTACATATTCAAAAGATTCGGCGCTGCTTTCCCCGAATTTCCCCGGAGCTGCTTCCAGGTTTTTATCCTGGATTGCTGCCATTACCTCTTTTGGTGTCAGATTATAGGCAGCCATTTGTGTCGGATTCAGCCAGACACGCATGGAATAATCTTTATTACCACCAAAAATAATGGATTGTCCTACACCCGGAATACGTTTGATCTCCGGAATAATATTGATCTGGGCATAATTTGCCAGGAACGTCTGGTCGTATGTTTTTTCATCATCCGAATACAGGTCCACAACCATTAAAAGGCTGTTTTGTTGTTTGGCTGTAGTAATACCCGCCTGAACCACTTCGGCCGGAAGCTGACTTGTAGCCTGGGCTACACGATTCTGAACGTTTACAGCTGCCTGATCGGGATTGGTTCCCAGTTTGAAAAATACGGTAATCACGAGAGAACCGTCATTACTGGCGGTGGAACTCATATAACTCATGTTTTCCACTCCGTTGATGGATTCTTCCAGCGAAGGAGCCACCGAACGCAATACGGTTTCGGCATTCGCTCCCGGATATAAGGCGGTTACCTGAACCGCCGGCGGGGCAATATCCGGAAATTGTTGGAGCGGTAATTTTGTTAAGCCCAAAATACCCACCATTACCAATAGTATGGAGATGACAGTGGCCAGTACAGGTTTGTCAATGAATTTTTTAAACATAAATGTTGTTGGTTAGTTTTTAATTATTTCTGAGCAATTGCTTTTTTAGCCTTTTCAGGGTTGATCACAGTGCCTTCCTGTAAATTCTCAAATCCTTTGAAGACAATTCTGTCGCCCGATTTTATCCCGTTGGTAACCAGGTAGTCGGTACCGCTTTTTCCGGCAACAACAATAGGCTGTTTGCTTACTTTATTGGTTTTGTCCACTGTGAAAACATAGATTTTATCCTGAACTTCCATAGTCGCTTCCTGTGGAATCAGCAGTGCATCGCTGTGTTTCATATCCAGTTTGATTTTTCCGGTATTTCCGGAGCGAAGCAAACCTTTGGCATTAGGGAACGAAGCACGAAGGGTAATCGCACCGGTGTTTTTGTCAAACTGCCCGTCAACCATATCAATACGTCCTTTTTCGGAATAATCGGAATTGTCTGCCAGTACCAGTGTAACCGGAGGAAGATTGTTGATTTTCTCATTGATGGAATTTCCGGCATGCTGCGATTTGAAAGCAATAAAATCACTTTCTCCCAACGAGAAATATACGTGTACTTCGTGTACATCAGACAATTGTGTCAGTGCTTCCACATCGGCAGGGCCAACCAGGCTTCCTTGTTTTTTAGGTAACCTTCCCAGATATCCGCTCACCGGAGCTTTGATGGAAGTATAGCCCAGATTAATCTCGGCACTTCCTACCATCGCTTTGGCCTGGTTCACATTGGCTACGGCAATTTTATAACCGGCCTTAGCGGCTTTCAGCTGATAGTCGGAAACCACTTTGTTCTGAACCAGCGGCGTTAGTTTGTCTACTTCCAGTTGTGCGTTAATTACCGCTGCTTCTGCTGCATGCAGGCTTGCAAGGGCATTGTTTAGCTGCTCCCGGAAAGGCTGTTCGTTAATTTTAAAAAGCAATTGTCCTTTGGAAACAAAAGCGCCTTCATCTACAAACACCTTTTCCAGGTTTCCGGCCACCTGCGGACGGATCTCCACGTTTGTCGTACCCTGAATGGAAGCAGGATATTCCGATGAGGTAACAGCATTATTGGCATTAATGCTGATTACAGGTAACTCCGGTGCCGGCATGGCGGTATTCTCAGTTTTATTCCCACAGGCAAAAACTAAAAGTGAAGTTAAGCTTAGAATTAGTAGTCTCATAATGGTATTAAATTATTTAATGGTGTTAAGTGAAATTGAATAAAAAAAACAGTGCGTTGCATACTGTTTGCGTTTTACTATATTAAACTGTTTAACAGTGTTAAGTAATGTGTTTAAAAAAAACCGCGCTAGCGGATAGAACGGGTGATTCCAATAATGGCATCTTTTAATATTTGCTGGTTGATATCTGGTGGAAGCCCATTACCGACAATATTGATTGAGATTAAACCGTGTACTACTGAGAAATAAGTGTAATATTTTTGACAAACAGTATCTTCACCCGGATTGTTGTCTTTCATCAGCTCTTTAATAGGAGCTGTGAAAAGTTTGAAAGGTGTTTCCACTTCCGGATATTTACTCATCTGGCAGGTGGTCATTTCCACCCCAAACATTAACTGGTACATTTCCTTATTTGCAAATGCAAATTCCCAGTAAGCCAGCCACATGGCTTCCAGTTGATCGGCAGGATTGTCAAACTTGTCCCGTGCAGCAATTAAATCTTTGTTCAGAACAACATAACCTTTTATGGTCAGCTCCTGCAGTATTGCCTCTTTATTCGCAAAATATTCATAGATAATGGGAGCAGTATATTCAATGGCATCAGCAATTTTACGCAAACTAAGTCCTTGCCAGCCCTCTTCTTTTACAATAGTGCAGGCTGCATCCAGGATGTTATTTCGCGTCTCTTCTTTTTGCCGTAATATTCTGTCTTTACTTCCCATAACCCATCTATTAAATCATTTAACAGTGTTAAGCAAAAGTAATACAAATTTTAATCATGCAACAAAACAACTATAATTTTTTTCTATGCTGCCATAAACAGCAACCTGAAAATGCCTGAAACAGTAGGGAATAGCCGGTTATTAGGATTAGAAATAAGCTCTTAACTGAACGTTTCCGGTATGAATAGTCTGACTGGTTTCGCTTTTTCGGCCCTGATAGTTGAGGTTAATATCCAGGTATTGTGTCAGATTCTTTTGCAAAAGCAGGCGCCACGTTAAATTTTCACCGGCTTGTAAACCTTCCAGCATTTGATAGGCAACCGGCGATAATTCGTTTCCGGTGAATTTATTCTGATAGTAGGACAACTCGCCGTTAATCGTAAAACGCTTGTCGGAAGCATAACTAAAAGAAGTTCCTACACGCTGCTGGTTCAGCTTTTCAAAATCGGCAATCTTATTATCTTTCAGCTGGTATTCATAAAAAAGATCCCAGCTTGCGTTTTTGGAGAACAAATACGAGATTTTGGGTGCCAGTTGATAGCCTGAGAGCTCAAAATTACGGCTGGCATAGTTTTGAGAATAGGTATTGGAGCGGATTGTTTTTCCGTTAAAGCCAACAAGCCAGCTTTTCTGGATCAGATGCGCATACTGGATCTGGTGGGAAGAACTGGTGTTTTCCTGTGAACCTACCGACAACAGGTTTTTAGCCCTGTTCGTTAAAAAAGTATAGGTAATGGAATGGTCCTGCTTGCCGCGATTGTAAAATAAACTGTTTCGGAAACTGGAGTTCAGTCCTAATAAATCGTCGTCGTTACCAAAAAACGGATTCAGATCGAAATTGCCGCTTTTGCGTATGATCTTCCGGTCCATGATAAAAGACGTCTGGTTGTAAAAATAAGATAAGAGTTTTTTTAAACCTTTTTCATTCTGCCACTGATTGGCATTCAGGGTTACCGATTGGGAAAACTTATTTTGATGGGTTTTGATAAAAATCTGGTTTGGCAGGAATACGCGGACATATTTTGCCTGATCGGGGAATTGGGCAATTTCAAATTCTTCCAGCTCCTGAATGCCATTGCCGTTGTAATCGTTCCACATATAAATTCCCTGTCCCGGTTCGACCTGCAAATAGGTGAATTCCTGCTGCGGAATTGTACCGGAAGTGGTTTCATAAGCAGTAGTAACCTGGATAAGCTGGTTAAAATAACGATCGTTGTAGAGCAGACGGGAGTTTAAGGAAGGCTCGCTGGCTCTTGCCGGATCTTCAAACTTCAGGTACCGGTAATTGACAAATAAGGATAGATCACTTTTTTCGGTTTGCATCAACCGGGATTTCAGGTAATAAGAATAAGAGGTGTTCACCTTTTTAATAAGACCTTGCTGCAAACTGTCGTTGGTGCGTTGCAAATAGCCGACTTCCATAAAAACTTTGGTACTGTCGCCACGTCCCACAAAAGCGCCGAATTCTTTAAAGCGCTGGCTTAAAGCCGAAAACTGATTGCTTTCCTTAATTTTTTCTTCGTTGTTTTCCAGTCGGAAGCTGCCGCCCACCCAGTTTTTGTCGATATGGTATTTTACCAGCGACTGACTTCGGATGAATTTTGAGGTCGAGTAATTACTGTCGCTGTTCAGGAAACTGCTGTTATTGCGGATTGCCCAGTTTTTTAAGCTGAACTGACCGTCAACGACATGGCGGGTTCCGGAAAAACTTTCCGAAAAATCGAGCTTTTCCAGCTGGTATTTGGCAAAACCGCTGTTGGCAGAATTGGCCTTTTGCGGCAATCTGAAATTCAGTCCGGAAACCAAAAGCGTCTGATCGCCCAACGGATTGGTAAGATTCCAGTCCCGGTCAAATTCTATGGTAAAAAGACGTTCAATGGTTTTAAACTCTTTCTGTACAAACTGATAGTTGAGCAGGGCATCTACTTCCCAGCGTTTTGACCATAAACGTTGTTTGATATTCAGTCTTCCGGCTAAACCCTGGTTGTCGTCATTGTCAATTGGAGAAAACAGGTTTTTGTCATTATTGCTCAACCCGATTTCAAAATCAACCAGTGTTTTTTCACTGGGATTGTATTTTCCTAAAAAAGTGGCAATCTGGATTTTCGTAGGCGGAACCAAACGGATAATCGGTTCGTAATTTCCTCTTGGCAGGCCGTTTTCCGGTGCAATGTATTCATAGATACGCCCCACTGCCTGATTGTTGGCCAGTATATAGTTTCCCTGATTGTTACCCACCAAAGTAAAACGGACATTGTACAATTCACCTTCCGGATTGTTGGAATACTGGTAGGTCGTGACGCCGTTTACCACTACTTTTTTATAGAGGATCTTATTTTCGGAATAACTGTCCACATAAGCCGAAGGAGCATTCATCAGATCCGGATTGTCGCCGGCATCGGTTAGGATCTGAATCTGCTCAGGCGACAGGTTTTGCTGCAACGGCTGGCTTTTTACATCACTTTCGGAATATAAAAAACCGCCGACACT
Source organism: Flavobacterium inviolabile (assembly GCF_013389455.1). Taxonomy (NCBI): domain Bacteria; kingdom Pseudomonadati; phylum Bacteroidota; class Flavobacteriia; order Flavobacteriales; family Flavobacteriaceae; genus Flavobacterium; species Flavobacterium inviolabile. Next base: position 1,096,590 of record NZ_CP058278.1, read on the forward strand.
CCATTTTTCGCGTTCATGGGTTACTCCGCCATAGGTTACAAACCGCGTATAATTCCGGTCGGTATATTGGTATTCAATATTGATACGCATTTCGGAAGTAATCGGGAAAAGGGAGGTAAAGCGTATTTCCCCGGCATTATAATCAATTATATAATCGTTGCTTTCCCCGCGTTTCAATAAGATCCCGTTTACATAAACCCGTTCGGAGCCGGAAATGACCAGTACATACAATTCGCCGTTTGGGCCTTTTAATTTATAAGGTCCCTGATTACCTTCCTGCCCGATAAAGGTACTTCGGGTATATTGTCCGCGAACCAGTGCCCCGGCAGCGAAAACATCGGTTTTGTTACCGGCATCGCCAAAAGTGAAATGCGTGGAAAGTCCCTGTACTTTTTTATTGAAATTTAAAAAGCGGGATTGCCGGTTTTCCAGGAATAAATCCCCGGCACGGATGTTCCATTTGTCCGAAAACAATTCGATAAAGATCTGGTCAAATTCATCCAGCTTTTGGGAATAACCGCCTTCCTGCAAAGGAATATTGCTGTCCTGAATGGACGCACGTAAACTGACCTTATCGGATATTTTACCGGTGATCTGCAAATCCAGATTGGAGTTTAAAACCGTATTCTGGTTGTTCCCGATTGTAACACCTCTGGTAATACTTCCGGAAGTGTTCAGACCGTCAAAAGGTTTGAAATTGTTTACCGGTTCCCGGGTAATGGTATATAGCTTTTGCCCGGTTCCGTTGTTGACCACGCGGGACGGGTCGTAAATCGTATATTTTCGGGTCAGGAATTCCGGGAATTTTAAATAGCGAACCGTTAAAGTGTCGCTTGTCTGAAAATTGTTTTTAAAAGCAAGTGTGCCTTTCTGGAAATTTACGGTATAATAAGTCGTGTCAATTTCATTTCCGGCTTTGTCCAGAAGCTTGAAAAACTCCTTATTAATGCTGACCTTGTCAATGGTAATGGTGTCTTTGGAAACCGTGATCTTTTTGGATTTATAGGGAGTCTCTATTTCTTGGGCATAAAGCCCAGAAATACATAAAAAAGACAAAATTAAAATCCAGTTTTTCAGCATACAAGATATAACTCCAAAATGCCAAAAGTAGTGTAATTTCGTTTAAATTTTAAAAAAGCCGCAAAGTAGGACAGGGAAAAGAACCGTTAAAAGGAAAGCACTCCTTTTAACGGTTTATATTTTGGATTATTCTTTAGTGATAATCTGCATGGTCTCGCGGCTCATTTGCTTAACCAGTACATCTTTGTCTTTTTCGACCATTTGTACCGCCTTTTCCGTAAAATGACGAATGGTGTATAACGAAACATTATCGTTATAGGTGACTTTGAATTTTTTAGATAAAGTGTTTTTCAGCTCGTTAAAGTTATTGAATTTATCTTCAATACAAACCGAGAAACTGATAGCTGTGTTTTGAATAAGGCTTACCTTTATTTTATACTGATGGAACAGGCCGAAGATCTCGCTGATGTTTTCTTCCATGATAAAAGAGAAATCTATTGAAGAAAGCGAAATCAGCAATTGGTTTTTCTTGACAATAAAGCAGGACGTCTGTGGTTCCAGGTCGGCACCTTTGGAAACACTCGTTCCCGGTAACAACGGATTGACAAACGATTTTACATACAAAGGAATCTCTTTGCGTTGTAGCGGCTGTAATGTTTTCGGGTGAATTACCGAAGCGCCGTAGAAAGCCAGCTCAATCGCTTCACGATAGGAGATCTGGTTCAATAAAACGGCATTTTCAAAATAACGCGGATCGGCATTCAGAACACCCGGTACATCTTTCCAGATGGTTACGCTTTCCGCATTCAGGCAGTATGCAAAAATTGCTGCCGAATAATCGGAACCTTCACGTCCCAGAGTTGTTGTGAAATTGTTTTCATCCGAACCTAAAAAGCCCTGGGTAATGTTCAGTACTTTTTTCCGGATGTTTTTGGAAATGGTTTTTTGGGTCAGTTCCCAGTCTACGATCGCATCGCGATAGGTTGTATCGGTTTTAATCAGGTTACGGACATCTACCCATTCGTTTTTCAGTCCGGCATAATTAAAATAATAACTCAATATGGTTGTCGACAGGATCTCGCCATAGCTTACAATCTGGTCGTAAACAAAATTGTAATTCGGGGATTTGTTGATGTTCAGGAAATTTTCCATATCGGAAAAATGCCTGTTCACCGCAGCAAAAACGGCATGTTGTTCGTCTTCAAACAAATCCAGTAAAATCTGATTGTGGTATTTCTTGACTTCCTGTATGGAAGCCTTCAGCTCCGGGGACTTATCAAAATAGTTCTTTATTACCACTTCTAAAGCGTTTGTGGTCTTTCCCATTGCCGAAACAACTAAAAGAACATCGTCAAAACCTACTTTTTGCAAAACGTCATATACGTTTTTGATACTACCGGCATCTTTTACAGAAGCACCGCCAAATTTGAATACTCTCATTGTTTATTAATTAGACATATAAATATTGTGATTTATAACTGCTGGAAGCTATAAATTATTTGTAAAATCAGCAATTCCGGCTTCGTTCATCTGAACGACATACCAGTCTTTTAAAACTTTAGCCCCGGATTTTTCATAAAAAGCAATGGCATTCTGATTCCAGTCCAGAACTGCCCATTCGATACGGCGGACATTGTCTTTCTTTCCCTGTTTGATAATTTCGGAATACAAGGCATGACCCAGTCCGGTTCCGCGCATTTTTTCTTTTACGATAAGGTCTTCCAGATGGATCGTTTTTCCTTTCCAGGTCGAATAACGGTGGTAATACAAAGCCATGCCTACAATTTCGGAATCCACCTCTGCGATAAAAGTTTTAAACAGCGGACGGTCTCCAAATCCGTCACGAACCAGATCCTCAGCCGTTATTACCACAGCATCCGGTTCTTTTTCAAAAGTAGCTAACTCCTGAATTAAATCAAGAACAGCAGGCATATCTTCTTTTCTTCCTTCCCGTATTGTCATTTTTTTAGAAAAATTATTGAGTTTTATTATTGCGAGAATAATTATTCGCATTGCACAAAAATAGCGATATTTGTACTCGAAAACACAACAACAATCCTATTTAATAATGAAAGATCGCAATATAACGCTAGGTGAGTTTATCATTGAAAAACAAGAAGAATTCAAGTACTCATCGGGAGAATTATCTCGTATTATCAACTCCATACGTCTGGCAGCAAAAGTGGTTAGCCACAAAGTAAACAAAGCCGGACTGGTTGATATAGTAGGGGCAGCCGGCGAACAGAATATACAAGGTGAAGATCAGCAAAAACTGGATGTTTATGCTAATGAGGTTTTTATTCAGACCTTGATCAACAGGGAGATTGTTTGTGGAATTGCTTCGGAAGAAAATGATGATTTCATTACGGTTCAGGGAAAAGACGCCAGCCACAATAATAAATATGTGGTATTGATGGATCCGTTGGACGGTTCTTCCAATATTGATGTGAATGTTTCGGTAGGAACCATTTTTTCGGTATACAGAAGAGTAACGCCAATGGGAACACCGGTAACGCTGGAAGATTTTTTACAGCCGGGTGTCAATCAGGTAGCTGCCGGATATGTGATTTACGGAACATCGACCATGCTGGTCTATACTACCGGTCACGGCGTAAACGGATTTACACTGAATCCTGCTATCGGAACGTTTTATCTTTCGCATCCGAACATGCGTTATTCGCAGGATGGTAAGATCTACTCGATTAACGAAGGGAACTATATTCATTTCCCGCAAGGTGTAAAAGATTATATCAAATACTGTCAGCAGGAAGAAGGAGATCGTCCGTATACGTCCCGTTATATCGGAAGTCTGGTTTCCGATTTCCACAGAAACATGATCAAAGGCGGAGTATATATTTATCCGACCAGTTCCAAAGCGCCAAGCGGAAAATTACGTTTGCTGTATGAATGCAACCCGATGGCTTTTATTGCAGAACAGGCAGGAGGAAAAGCATCCGACGGATTTGACCGAATACTGGAAATAAAACCGACGGAACTGCACCAGCGGGTTCCTTTTTTCTGCGGAAGCCGTAACATGGTTGAAAAAGCAGAAGAATTTATGACAAAAGCAAGTCAGTCGTAACCATAAAAAAAGTCCTGAGCAATCAGGACTTTTTGTTTTTATAGCGGAATCTTTTATTTGTTCATGTTCTGCATTTCATATACAAAAGTATCCAGGTCCACACTCAGAACCAAAAGGGATAAGGCTTTGTCTACAATATAAGAAGCGTTTCCGGGTGTAAAGCCCAAAGCCAGAGTGAAACGCATTAAAATTTCTTTTTGTTTAGGACCTAAAATATGGTCTGCATAAACCATACGGGATAAATCATACAAACGTTCCAAACGTTGTGTGTATAAATAAGGAGGGTTAATAGGGTACTTTGAAGGGTTTTCCAGGATCTCTTCATATTCTTCCTTGGAAATTTCTAATTGGATAGCCAGTTTGTCTAAAAAGGCTCTTTCCTCATTGGTTAAATCACCGTCGGCGATTGCAACTCTTACAATAGCAGAAAAATGACCTTTATTTCTGTTCTTAAATTCGCTATCGAATAAATCTGAAAATGACATAATTTTTTGGTATTAATGGTGTTATGCAAATATACTTGTATTTCCAATCGTTTGAAAACAATTGAGAAGCTTTTATTGAGCAGTTAAATCAAATATCAAAATAAATTGTAAGTTTGAGAACCCAAATTAAATAAAATAAAATTATGTCGGAATTTTGGATATATTTTAATATCGGCCTGCGCCATGTGCTGGATATCAGGGCTTATGACCATGTGTTGTTTCTTATTGCTCTTGTTGTTCCTTATGCTTTTAAAGACTGGAAACGTGTGTTGCTTCTGGTAACCCTGTTTACCTTAGGACACACCCTTTCGTTATTGCTCTCGGTGTATGGCGTTGTTTATATAAAAGCCAGCCTGGTCGAATTTTTAATACCAATAACCATACTGGTTACGGCACTTTTTCATTTGTTTACTGCCGGGAAATCGGGTAAGAATGAAAGTGTGAGCTTTGTTGCTTTTGTAACCCTGTTTTTTGGAATCATACACGGTTTGGGTTTTTCCAACTACTTTAAAACACTGCTTCCGGGCGGTGCTTCAGACAAACTGCTGCCGTTGCTGGAATTTGCTTTGGGAATTGAAGGCGCACAGATCATTGTTGTACTGGTTGTGCTGATTTTATCGTATATTATTCAGACATTTTTCCGTTTTTCAAAACGCGACTGGACGCTGGTAATGTCTGCTTTTGTTATTGGAGTCGTATTGCCGATGATTATCGAAAGCGAAATTTGGAAGCGCTAATAAAAAATGCTTATCTTTTCAGTATCAGTAGCGAAACGTTTGCGTATTTTTGTAAAGCCTAAAATGCCGGCTGTTCGCGATAGCTTGTTGCAGTAACAAGCATGTATTGCCATCGGGGCAAACGGGAAACCATAGCGTTTTAGCTAAGGCTTAAAAGCAATCATTAATGAAAGAACAAAAGCGGAATAAATATGATAAAGCCTATTTGCGTATTGCGAAAGAATGGGGACAATTATCATATTGTAAAAGAAAACAGGTTGGAGCAATAATTGTCAAAGACCGGATGATTATCTCCGATGGATACAATGGGACACCTTCAGGATTTGAAAACTGTTGTGAAGACCATGAGGGGATGACAAAATGGTATGTACTGCATGCAGAAGCCAATGCTATTTTAAAAGTAGCCAGTTCTACACAGTCCTGCGAAGGAGCGACACTTTATATAACACTTTCGCCCTGTAAAGACTGCAGTAAGCTGATTCACCAGGCGGGAATTAAAAGAGTGGTCTATTATGAAGGCTATAAAGATGATGCCGGATTGGATTTCCTGAGAAAGGCAGGCGTAGAAGTAGATCATATTACAGACTTGGAATAATATGAGAATCAAAAAAATATATTTGCCCGTTATCATCGCTACGGCCATAGCCGTTGGGGTACTTATTGGCGGCTATCTGAATTTTTCGGCACCCACAGCTACATTTTCATCCAATGCAAGTAAAAACAAGCTCAACAAACTGCTTGATTTTATTAATAATGAATATGTCGATGAAGTGAATACCGATTCTATTGTGGATATTACGGTTAACGGTATTCTTGAAAAACTGGATCCGCATTCGGTATACATTGCAAAAAATGAATTTGAAGCCATTTCCCAAAGCATGAAAGGGGATTTTGTAGGTATCGGGGTTAACTTTTATACCTATAAGGATTCGGTAGCGGTAATCAAACCTATAGCGGGAGGACCGTCTGAAAGAGCCGGGATAAAAGCCGGCGACCGGATTTTGTTTGCCGGGAATACCAAACTTTTCGGAAGAAAAATTTCCAACGACACCCTTTTTTCAAAGCTGAAAGGCGAAGTGGGCTCTAATGTGGAGCTGACGATTTACCGAAAAAGTGAAAATAAAAAATTCAAAGTAAAGGTTACCCGCGATGTTGTGCCTATTAAAAGTGTTGATGTGGCGTTAATGCTGGACAATCAAACGGGATATATTAAAATTAACCGGTTTGCCGAAACCACCTATGATGAATTTCACAAAGGTTTGCTGCAGTTAAAAGCGGCCGGAGTGCAGCAGCTGATCGTTGACGTGCGCAACAACGGCGGCGGTTATATGGAAAAAGCAGTGGAAATAGCCGATGAGTTTCTGAAAGATAAAGAGCAGATCGTAAAGATCAAAAACCGTAAAGGAACAGAAGAAGTAACCTATGCCACTTCCAAAGGCGCTTTTGAAAACGGTAAATTATACATGCTTATTGATGAAAACAGTGCTTCTGCAAGTGAAATCTTAGCCGGAGCCATTCAGGATGACGACAGGGGGATAATTGTAGGCAGACGTTCTTTTGGTAAAGGATTGGTGCAGCGTGAAATGCCTTTGGGTGACGGTTCTGCTGTTCGCTTAACGGTGGCACGTTATTATACGCCATCCGGACGTTCTATCCAGAAGCCTTATAATAAAGGAGCGGATGATTATTTCAGTGATTTCGAAAAACGTTTTGAAAGCGGTGAACTGTATGCCTTTGATAGTATTAAAGTGGCGGACAGCCTGAAATTTAAAACCAAAAAAGGCAAAATTGTATACGGCGGCGGCGGAATCATTCCGGACATCTTTGTTCCGCTGGAAGGAAAACACGGCGATGAAGCCTTAACGATGATCATGCAATCCGGAATTGTAAGCTATTTTGTTTTTGAAGAAGTCGATAAAAACAGAAAAGAATTTGAAAAGTTAAACGCTGTTCAGGTTGAAGAGAAAATCAGGAATACCGATTATTACTTTAACGGGTTTAGAAAGCACCTTTCCAAAAGCGGTTTGATCTTTAATCTTGAAAAACACCAGGATGTGGTAAAACAATATTTGGCAGCGGAGTTTGTGCGACAGCTCTTTAACGAACAAAAATATTATCAGATCATCTTAAAACAGGACCCGATGATTAAGGCTGTTTTAAGTGCAAAAAAATAGGGAGACATTGTCTCCCTGTTTTTTTATATGCTGGTGTTATTTTCGAATACTGTCGTGTGAATGGGTTTCAATGCCGCCATTCCATAAGGTCAGGATGTCGGTGGCAACAGCTGCACCGCTTCCGGCTGCAATAGCCAGCTGACTTCTCCATCCGGCTAATGTTCCGGCTGCATAAATGCCTTCGGCAACAAGATGGTCGTTGTTTTTTAATTGAATTCGGTTCTTTTCTGCCAATGACTTTCTATGCGGTTCAATATACTGTGTTAAACCTTCAATGCTAAACAGATTGGAAGCACCAATGGCAACTACAATTATTTTTGACTGATAAGAAGCTTTGTTGGTGGTTACCGTAAAATTACCATAACTTCCGGTTACGCTAATAACCTTTTCATCGGCAATCTGCTCGATATGCGGATAGGTCATCGCCAGGTGTTTAGTACTTTCGGTCAGGATCTCAGCGCCCGGTTTTCCGGCAGGAATGCCATAGGCGTTGTTAAAAAGCGCATCTTGTAATGCTGACGCTTTTTGATGGGTGATAATACCGATCTTTTTATCGGCTACGAAATTTTTCTTGTGTGCGGAGCCTAAAATCAGGGCACAGGATACCCCGGCTACACCGCCACCAATAATTAAAACATCAAACATGAATCTAGTTTCCTTTTGTTTTTTCTTCGATGGCTTTCGACATCTTAAAGATAAGTAAAATACAAACAGCACATAAAGAAGCTACGATTCCTATTAGCGCCACTAAACTGTTGCCTTCGAAAAGATTTGAAAAATCTAAAAGAGTTACATTAAAAATGATTAACCCTATTGCAGCAGCAATTAGTATGTATGAGAAAATTTTCATTGTAATTAAAAAAAAGAACTACGAGTAGTTAAATTATGGCGGTGAAATTAATAAAAATCTGCTTAAATAAAGAGACCTTTAACATTAGCTGCAAATAATTTAACAGCAATCGCTAAAAGCACTACTCCAAATACCTTTCGGATCACGCCCAATCCGTTTTTGCCTAATGTTTTTTCAATTTTGGCAGATGACTTTAAGACCAGGTACACAATTAATATGTTGGCTACAATACCAAAGATGATATTGATTGTCTGGTATTCCGAACGAAGGGATAATAAAGTGGTCATGGTTCCGGCACCGGCAATCAGCGGAAATGCGATTGGTACAATGGAAGCCGTATTGGGAGCATCGTCTTTATATAACGTGATGCCAAGAATCATTTCCAAAGCCAGGAAGAACAATACAAAGGAACCGGCTACGGCAAACGAATTCACGTCAATACCGATTAATTTCAGGATTTCATCACCTACAAACAGGAAGGAAATCATGATCACCGCGGCAACAATCGACGCTTTTTCAGACTGAATATGTCCTACCTTGTTGCGTAAATCTACGATAATAGGAATGCTTCCGAAAATATCGATAACCGCAAATAATACCATTCCTACCGTAAAAATTTCTTTCCAATCGAATCCCATGACTTGTTTTTTTGAGGGTGCAAAATTATGTATTATTCTAACAAAATTATATAAAAACAAGTTAATTTTTAACAAAAAAATAAAATATCTGTATTTAAGGCTGCTTTTTTTGTTTATACTGCAATAAAGCTGTTTGGAGTGAGATGGTTTTTGATTCGCATTAATGCTTTAAACTTTGTACCTTTGCCGGATAAATTTAGAATCGGAAGTAAAAATGTTTCAATTAGGTAAAACCATTGTGTCTGAGGAAATTCTTGAAAAAGAGTTTGTATGTAATTTGTCGGCTTGTAAAGGAGCCTGTTGTGTGGACGGGGATGCCGGTGCGCCGCTTGATGAAAACGAAACTAAAATTTTAGCGGAAATATATCCTATTGTAAAGCCGTTTCTTCGTCCGGAAGGTATTGCTGCTATTGAAGCGCAGGGAACTTCTATTGTTGGGGAAGACGGTGAATTAGAAACACCTTTAATTAACGGAGCCGACTGTGCTTACGTTATTTTCGATGGAAAAACCGCGCTTTGCGGTATAGAGCAGGCGTATAATCAGGGATTGGTAGACTGGAAAAAACCGGTTTCCTGCCACCTGTATCCAATTCGCGTTAAAGACTTTTCGGAATTTGCAGCTGTTAACTATCACAAGTGGCATATTTGTGATGATGCCTGTTCGTTAGGAAAGGAATTGGAAGTGCCGGTATATAAATTTGTAAAAGAAGCTTTGGTTCGGAAATTTGGACAAGACTGGTATGATGAGCTTGAAAAAGTAGCCGAAGAACTCAAAGCATAAAGCTTCAAAAAAGAATCGTTTCCTTTAGGCTTTAAGCCAATGTATTTACTGCTTTTCGGGCAGGTTTTCGTTGTTTTTTGATTTTTTGTAAATTGTTGAAATTCAAAAATTTAGACTTTAATAATGACCTTGAAAGAATTTTCTTCGGTTGTTAAAAACTCGTTCCAATTGTGAATAAGTTTGGCTGGGTTTGACTTTCTTTTTACATTTCAAATGACAACCTTTGTAGGGGTTCTTTCTGGGAATCTTTAAAATTATAATTCTATAAAAGTCAACATACTATGTCAGCAGTCGAACCAATTTTACAAGAAAACAAAGATCGTTTTGTGATTTTTCCTATCAAACACCATGATATCTGGGAATGGTACAAAAAGATGGAAGCTAGCTTTTGGACGGCGGAAGAAATTGATCTTCATCAGGATTTAACCGACTGGAATACCAAGTTAAATGAGGATGAGAAATATTTTATCAAACATATTCTGGCATTTTTTGCGGCTTCTGATGGTATTGTAAATGAAAACCTGGCTGAAAACTTCGTGAATGAAGTACAGTATGCCGAGGCGAAATTCTTTTACGGTTTCCAGATCATGATGGAAAACATCCACAGTGAAACCTATTCGCTTTTAATTGATACGTATGTAAAAGACGAAGCGGAAAAGAACCAGTTGTTCCACGCTATTGAAGTGTTTCCGGCAATTAAGAAAAAAGCGGAGTGGGCGTTGAAATGGATTGAGTCCGATTCGTTTGCAGAGCGGTTAATTGCTTTTGCAGCGGTTGAAGGAATCTTCTTCTCAGGAGCTTTCTGTTCTATTTTCTGGTTGAAAAAACGCGGATTAATGCCGGGACTGACATTTTCGAACGAGCTGATTTCCCGTGATGAAGGAGTGCATTGTGATTTTGCAGTGCATTTACACAACCACCATTTGGTTAATAAAGTATCGAAAAACAGAATTAAAGAGATTATTACAGATGCACTGAATATCGAAAGAGAATTTATTACAGAATCGTTACCGGCGAGTTTGATCGGGATGAACTCTGTATTGATGATTCAGTATCTGGAATTTGTTGCCGACAGATTGTTGGTGGAATTGCAGTGCGAAAAAGTATATAATGCAACAAACCCGTTTGATTTTATGGACATGATTTCGTTACAGGGAAAAACAAATTTCTTTGAAAAACGAGTTTCCGAATATCAGAAAGCGGGCGTTATGAATAAAGATACCGATTCGCAGAAAATTAGCTTCGACGCTGATTTTTAATCGACATGTATTCCCTTTTTGGGAAAGTTTAAGCAGAAAACAAAAAAGGTTTTCTCACAATTTTTAATTAATCACTCATAAATTTTTCAATAATATGTATGTAGTAAAAAGAGACGGACGAAGAGAACCTGTAATGTTTGATAAGATTACAGATAGAGTTAGAATTCTATGCTACGGATTAAACGACCTGGTTGATCCTGTAAAAGTAGCCATGCGTGTTATTGAAGGTTTGTATGATGGAGTAACAACATCCGAATTGGATAATTTAGCTGCCGAAACGGCAGCGTCAATGACCGTTTCGCATCCGGATTATGCACAGTTGGCAGCGCGAATTGCGGTATCCAACCTGCACAAGAATACTAAAAAATCATTCTCGGAAACCATGACTGACATGTATCAGTATGTTAATCCGAGAACCAATCAGGATTCACCGTTAATCTCCGATGAGGTTCACGAAGTGATTATGGCAAATGCCGAACGATTGGATTCTACAATTATCTATAACAGGGATTTTAATTACGATTATTTCGGATTTAAAACCCTGGAGCGTTCTTATTTGCTGCGTATCAACGGGCAGATCGTAGAGCGTCCGCAGCACATGTTAATGCGTGTTTCCGTTGGAATTCACCTTAACGATATTGAATCGGCTATCGAAACGTATGAGTTAATGTCTAAAAAATTCTTTACACATGCAACACCAACGTTATTCAATGCCGGAACACCAAAACCGCAAATGTCTTCATGCTTCCTGTTAGCCATGCAGGATGACAGTATTGACGGTATTTACGATACATTAAAACAAACGGCTAAAATTTCCCAGTCTGCCGGCGGAATCGGATTATCGATCCACAACGTTCGTGCAACCGGTTCGTATATTCGTGGAACAAACGGAACATCAAACGGAATCGTACCGATGCTTCGTGTGTTTAACGATACGGCCCGTTATGTAGACCAGGGCGGTGGAAAACGTAAAGGAAGCTTTGCTGTTTATGTAGAGCCGTGGCATGCGGATATTTTTGATTTCCTTGATTTGAGAAAAAATCACGGTAAAGAAGAAATGCGTGCCCGTGACCTTTTTTATGCAATGTGGATGAATGACCTTTTCATGAAAAGAGTTCAGGAAGACGCTTCATGGACTTTAATGTGTCCGAACGAATGTCCGGGATTATATAATGTTTACGGCGATGAGTTTGATGCGATGTACATTGCCTATGAAAATGCTGGAAAAGGCAGAAAAACAATAAAAGCCCGTGAACTATGGGAAAAAATCCTGGAATCTCAAATTGAAACAGGAACACCTTATATGCTGTATAAAGATGCGGCAAACCGAAAATCAAATCAAAAGAATTTAGGAACAATCCGTTCTTCCAACCTGTGTACGGAAATCATGGAATACACATCGGCAGATGAAATTGCTGTTTGTAACCTGGCTTCCATTTCGTTACCGATGTTTGTAGAAAACGGGGCGTTTAACCATGAATTGCTTTTTGATGTAACGAAACGTGTAACACGCAACCTGAATAAAGTAATCGACAGAAACTACTATCCTGTTCAGGAAGCGGAAAACTCAAACATGCGTCACCGTCCGGTTGGATTGGGAGTGCAAGGTCTGGCGGATGCTTTTATCTTACTGCGTTTGCCTTTCACCAGCGATGAAGCTAAAAAACTGAACCAGGAAATCTTTGAAACCATGTACTTTGCTGCAGTTACTGCTTCGATGGAAATGGCAAAAGAAGAAGGGCCATATTCAACTTTCCAGGGATCACCGATCTCTCAGGGAGAATTCCAGTATAATCTTTGGGGATTAAGCGATGAAGAATTAAGCGGTCGTTGGGATTGGAAATCACTGCGTAAAGAAGTAATGGAACACGGAGTGCGTAACTCTTTGTTGATGGCACCGATGCCAACAGCTTCCACGTCTCAGATTTTAGGAAACAACGAAGCTTTTGAACCATATACATCCAATATTTATACAAGACGGGTATTGTCTGGTGAATTTATTGTAGTAAACAAGCATTTATTACATGATTTGGTAAACTTAGGATTGTGGAATGAAAGCCTGAAACAGGAAATCATGCGTGCAAACGGTTCTATCCAGGATATCGATGCGATTCCTCAGGATATTAAAGAATTGTACAAAACCGTTTGGGAAATGAGTATGAAAGATATTATCGATATGTCACGTCACAGAGGATATTTTATCGATCAGTCCCAGTCGTTAAACCTGTTTATGGAAGGAGCTACTTTTGCAAAACTAACATCAATGCATTTCTATGCGTGGCAATCCGGATTAAAAACAGGAATGTACTATTTAAGAACGAAGAGTGCGGTTGACGCGATCAAGTTCACATTGAATAATGATAAAAAAGAAGAAACACCATCTGTAAAAGAAGAGGAAATTGCAGTTGACGAATTCCGCGCCATGCTGGAACGTTCTAAAAATGCAGAACCGGACGATTGCGAAATGTGTGGTTCATAATTCTGGAATGAAACTATAAGAATAACAGGCAGCTACTTGAAAAGGTAGCTGTTTTTTTACTGTAGAAAATAGTAGAAAGAAAGAATATATAAAGAACAGTTGTCATTTGACAGCTGTTTTGTTTTTAAAGAAATTGTATTTGTACATTTGTGAATAAGTCCTAACGTATAAAACCGGAATAATTTTGAGTACTTTATATTTTACAGACAGGAGTAATATCAACCTGGAAGATGTTGTTTTTAACGAAGCGGTATCCGGACAGATCAATCAGTTTTTAAAGGAATACCAGTATCGGGAAATTTTGGAACAGTATGAACTGCCGGTAGTCAACAAAATGCTGCTTTACGGAAAAACCGGCTGTGGGAAAACAATGACGGCAAAAGCCATAGCAAAACGGCTCGATAAGAAAATCATCATTGTAAACCTGGCGAGTATCGTGTCGTCCAAACTGGGCGAAACAGCAAAGAATATTGAAGGACTGTTTAAAGAAGTATTGTATGAAAGCGCCGTATTGTTCTTTGATGAATTTGATTCGTTGGGGCAAATCCGGGATTATGATAACAAAGACAGTAGCGAGATGAAAAGGGTTGTCAATGCCATTTTACAGCTGATTGATAACTTCCCGAAAAAATCCATTCTAATTGCGGCAACCAACCAGATACAGATGATTGATGAAGCTTTGGTACGCCGGTTTGAATTAAAGCTGGAATTTACCTTGCCTTCCAAAGATGTGCTGGATAAATATTACACCCATTTATTGTCTAAGTATCCGGTACCATTCCAAAAACTGGAACGCATCTATGACATTTCATTTGCAGAGGCAAAAAACCATGTTTTTAAAGAAGTGAAAAACAATATTATTCAGGCAGAGATAGCCAAACAACAAAATAATTAATCCTATTTTGAATCAGAACAATTCAGAATATATAATATAAGGAATCCAATGATGAACTGGGAACAGCTCTTGTCCTTAAAAAGACAAGGCGATACAAGCAAACGTTTAAGAAAAGAACAGGATGATACCCGGCTGGGTTTTGAAGTTGATTACGACAGGATCATCTTTTCATCTGCCTTTCGAAGCTTACAGGATAAAACGCAGGTTATTCCGCTTTCGAAAACCGATTTCGTACATACGCGGTTAACGCACAGTTTGGAAGTATCGGTTGTGGGACGTTCTTTAGGCCGTTTGGTTGGAAAGAAAATCTTAGAAAAATATCCTCATTTAAAAGAAATACACGGTTTCCACATGAACGATTTCGGAACGATTGTAGCGGCAGCTGCTTTGGCACACGATATCGGGAATCCGCCGTTTGGACATTCCGGCGAAAAGGCGATAGGGGAATATTTTAAAACCGGAAACGGCTTGCAGTATCAGGCGCAACTGGAACCTAAAGAATGGCAGGATCTGGTGGACTTTGAAGGAAATGCCAATGGCTTTTCGGTACTGACCGGTTCCCGTCCGGGTAATGAAGGCGGGCTTCGGATTTCCTATGCCACCTTAGGAGCCTTTATGAAATATCCGAAAGAAAGCCTTCCTAAAAAACCTACGGCTAATATAGCCGATAAGAAATTCGGCTTTTTCCAGACCGATAAAGAATTTTTTAAAGACGTAGCGGCAGAACTGGGGATGCTGTCCAATAAAAAAACGGAAGATATCGGGTTTGAAAGACATCCGCTGGCATTTCTGGTTGAAGCGGCAGACGATATTTGCTATACCATAATCGATTTTGAAGACGGTATTAATCTGGGTCTGGTAGATGAGGACTTTGCTCTGGAATACCTTATTAATTTAGTAAGGCATACGATCGATAACAAAAAATACAATACCCTTACCACAAAAGAAGACCGTATCAGCTACCTGCGTGCTTTGGCGATCAGCAGCTTGATAGGCGATGCCGTAAAGGTCTTCCTTGAAAATGAAGAAGCAATTCTTCAGGGGAACTTCCATGTAGCCCTGATGGACAAAAGCCAGTACAAAGCCCAGATGGACGACATTATCAAGATTAGTATTAAGAATATCTATCAGAGCCGTGAGGTAATTGAAAAAGAAATCATGGGTTACCAGATTATCAATACGTTGCTGGATAAATTCTGTACAGCATACAATAATAAATTTGAAGGCAAGGCAACCAATTATGATATCCTGATCTTAAAATTATTGCCGGAGAAATTTATAACCGAAAAAATGAAACTTTATGAACGGCTGATGCATATCTGTCATTTCGTTTCGATGTTAACTGACGGTAAAGCTTTACAAATCTTTAATATTATAAAAGCCGGGATTTAATTCTTACTGATAAATTAACGCTATTTTTTTGTTAAGTGGAATAAAAGTTTAATTTTGTGATACTTAAATTAAAAAAGCTAACTACAAATTATGAAAAAAACTACCCTATTGATGCTAATGTTAGCAAGTGGCGTAGGATTTGCCCAATCCCAAAATGAGCAGATTCAGCGATATCTGGCTAATAATCATCAAAAACTTGGATTAACGAAGCAAGATGTTGAGGACTGGTTTGTTGAAAGTGAAGCGAGTTCTTCCACTACAAAAATCAATAACTATTATGTTAAGCAGCGGTATAAAGGAATCGAAATTTTTAATGCAATAACCAATTTTTCTGTTAAAAACGGAGAGGTTATTAATGTTGGAAATCGGTTTGTTCCGGGAATATCGGCAAAGATCAATACGGTTACTCCGGTTTTATCAGTGCTTGACGGCTTCCAGAAAGCGTTAAGCCTGTTGAAAGTACAAACGTTCAGCAGCCAGGTTGTTACTACAATCAGCAATAAAGAATTTAAATTGTCTAACGGAACGTTACAGGATGATCCGGTAAGTGCAGAATTGGTGTTCCAGCAAATGGAAGACGAATCGTTGCGTCTGGCCTGGGATTATACGTTTTATACTTCCGATTACAAGCATTTATGGAGTGTTAGAATCGATGCTGTAAACGGTAAACTTCTGGAAAATTTTGACTTGGTTTTAAGTTGTAATTTTGGTGATGCGAATCACAAAGAGCACAACCACTCCATGAACTTTGGCAATAAAGCGTTTAAAGAAGCAAATTCTTTTGCGCAGGTACAGTCGGGATCTTACCGTGTGTACCCATTCAATGTGGAAAGTCCTAATCACGGTAACAGAGAGTTGTTGGTTTCTCCGGATAATGCGCTTGCTTCTCCTTACGGATGGCATGATATTAACGGAACAGCCGGCGCGGAATTTACCATTACAAGAGGAAATAACGTTTGGGCAAAAGAAGATATTGCCGGAACAAACGGAAACGGAGCAAGTCCGGACGGAGGTGCAGGATTGGTTTTTGACTATCCTTACGGCGGAACCGGAGTAGCAGCGTCTACTTATACGAATGCTGCAACGACAAACCTGTTCTACATGAATAATATCATGCACGATATCATGTATCAGTATGGTTTTAATGAAGTTAACGGTAACTTCCAGCAGAATAATTATGGAAAAGGAGGAACAGTTACCCTTCAGGGTGATGCTGTTTTAGCTGATGCACAGGATGGAAGCGGAACAAATAACGCAAACTTTTCCACACCGGTTGACGGACAGCGCCCGAGAATGCAGATGTATTTATGGGATGTTGGACCAAGACCTAAATTTTTCGAGATTCATTCCCCGGCTTCTTTAGCGGGTAGCTATGTAGCGGTTGACAATAACTTTACTAACGGTCACGTGGCATTGCCGGTGCAGCCTGCAGGGATTACGGCTAATGTGGCCCTGTTCAATGACGGTGTTCCGGATAATGCAGATGCTTGTACAGCAGCTATAAACGGTGCAGAATTGAACGGTAAGATCGTAATGATCAAAAGAGGAACCTGTTCTTTTGTTGAAAAAGTTATGTTTGCTCAGAATGCAGGAGCACTTGCAGTTATCGTGGTAAACAATTTAGAAGAAGATATCGTGATGGGTGGTGATAATGCAGCGATAACAATCCCTGCTATTTCCATCAGACCTTCTGTTGGAAATGCTATGATCGCAGCCATGCAAAACGGAACACTTAATTTAACGATTGCTATTCAGCCGGTTAACTTTGTGAATTCTGATGGCGATTTTGATAATGGTGTTATTACACACGAATACGGACATGGTGTTTCTTCCCGTTTAACCGGCGGACCGGCTAATGCGGCTTGTTTAACAAGTTCAGAGCAAATGGGAGAAGGATGGTCAGATTTCTTTGCTTATATGTTGCAGATGAAAGCTGGTGATTCTCCGGTTGTTGGTAAAGGTATTGCTACTTTCTTGGCCAATCAGCCTACAGACGGAAGAGGAATCCGTGCTTTTAAATATTCAACGGATTTAGCTATTAACCCGCTTACTTACGGAGATACAAATGGTTTAACCTATGTAGACGCTAACGGAACAACAAGAATTGATGTTCACGCTGTAGGAACGGTTTGGGCTAGTGTATTATGGGATTTAGCCTGGGCTTATGTTAACAAATACGGATACGATGCGAATATGTACACCGGTACCGGTGGAAATAACAAAGTTTTAAGACTGGTTATTGACGCTTTAAAATTACAGCCTTGTAACCCTTCATTCGTTTCCGGTAGAAATGCTATTATTGCAGCAGATCAGGCAACGACAGGCGGACAGGATTTCTGTATGATCTGGGATGTATTTGCAAGAAGAGGATTGGGTGTTAATGCTTCGGCTGGAACCAATTCCGGTATTGCCGGTATTAACGACCAGGTGGAAGATTTTACAACGCCGCCACAGGGACCTAACTGTACGTTAGCAGTAGACTATTTCCAGAATGAAGATATGATCAAGGTATATCCTAACCCTTCAAACGGAACGTTCAATGTGTTTATTGGAAACTACAGCGGAAAAGTGACACTTGAAGTATTTGATATAAACGGTAGAAAAGTGTACAACCAAAAAGTTGACGACTTCAATATCGAAAAAACAATAAATCTGAAAGGATTACAATCAGGAATGTATATTCTTAAGATTGATGGAGATAATCTAAGTTATACGAAGAAGGTTATATTAAATTAATTCTAATAAAAAAGGTTCCGAAAGGAACCTTTTTTGTTTTTAAAAAGTATAGCTCAATCCTACACCGAGTAATTGTTTAAACTGGATTTTAGGACCTTGTGTAACCTGTACGCCGTCTATCTCCTTTTTCGATTTGATGTCATCGTCATAAACGAGATTGGTACCGATATTGGCTTTTACATATTGATTTACGACCAGATCAAGCTGTACCTGCCAGTCTACATCGACATTGCCAAAATTATTCAGGTAATCGGTATAAAGGCTTAATCGATGATCCAGGAAAATATTTTTATAGATTTCATTCTTCCATTGGTTGGTGACTAAAATTCCCACTTCTGTCCGCGACTTTTTACCATGCCTGATCAGATTACCATCTGCGTCATAAACCGCTTTGTCAACCCCGAAAGCCCCCTGGTCGGCTAAACGCTGATCCAGTACTAAAGTGGTTTTTTGTGTCAGCGGAGAAAAATAGGCATTCAGCTTTTTTTCTTTATTGGAATATTCTGCTCCTACACCCAGAAACCAGTAAGCCGGGGCAAAAGCCTTCGAAATTGCCAGATCCGTATTGGGATAAGCATAACCGCTTGTAAACTGCGTGTTGAAATTTAATTTCGCACTGTGGTACCAGTTTGAAATACTATCATGACGGTATCCGATGGTGGAATTAAGCTGTACCGCATCATCCGTTTTCCGTAATTCCCTTTCTTCCTGCTTATTTACGCCATAGCGCACGATTAATTCGTTTTTCCATCTAAGATTGCCTTTGGTGTAGTTTCTTAGGAAAGCGCCCTTTAAAAGGCCGGAAATGGAGTTGTTTCCTCCGACGCTCCAATTGATAAAGGCAATCTGGCTGAAATCGAGGCCGATAACGTTCTTTTTGTGCCAGTAGGTGGTGGTGTCGGGGATTGTTGTTCTTACAACGTCTTGTGCATTACTTTTTGAAATAGTTAAAATAAAAAGTAATCCGATTAGATACGGAGTAATTTTCATGATCAAATAGAGTTTTTAATTTTGTAATAGGCAAAAGTGCTTACATTCAGAGGCTTGATAAAAAATTCTTCAAACTGATAACGTCAATTTTGCAACTTTGTTGTTGCTCAATAACTGTGCCGTGTTCAATGAAAAAATCCGGTACCCCCAGTTTTTTAACACTTACAGGGTAATTATTATCGGTTATAAAAGCAGTAACAAGACTGCCGAAGCCGCCGATGATGCTGCCATCCTCAATGGTTATGATAGTGGTGTGTGTGTTACAGATTTCATGCAGGCTTTGTTCATCCAGTGGTTTTATAAAAGGAAAATGATAATGCGAAAATAAAGCCGCATCCTGTATTTCGTTTAAAGCCGCAGTAATATTATTGCCGATTGTGCCGGTAGATAGTATGGCTGTTTGGGTACCTTTTTGCAATAGTCTGGCTTTGCCGATCTCAATTTTTTCAAAAGGCAGCTGCCAGTTGCGGATATAGCCTCTTCCTCTCGGATAGCGTATCGCAATAGGATGTTCCAGTCCTGTCTGTGCGGTGTACATCCCGTTTCTCAGTTCGATCTCATTAAGCGGAGCAAACAGGATAAGGTTCGGAATACAGCTCAGGTAGGCAATGTCAAATACACCCTGGTGGGTTGCGCCGTCTTCGCCGACAAGCCCTGCACGGTCCAGGCAAAAAATTACCGGAAGATCCTGTAGTGCCACATCGTGGATAACCTGGTCGTAAGCCCGTTGTAAAAAGGTAGAATAAATGTTGCAAAAAACAACCATTCTCTGTGTTGCCATTCCGGCGGCCAGTGTTACGGCATGCTGTTCGGCTATGCCCACGTCAAAGGCACGCGACGGGATTTCCTCCATCATGAATTTCATGGAAGAACCGGTTGGCATAGCGGGTGTGATGCCGATTATTTTTTCATTCTGTCGGGCCAGTTCCACTAGGGTTAAACCAAAAACATCCTGGAATTTTGGCGGCAGATGATCTTCAGATTTGGGAATTATCTCACCGGTTACTTTGTCGAATTTTCCCGGTGCATGGTATTTCACCTGGTCTTTTTCGGCCTGTTCCAGTCCTTTTCCTTTGGTGGTGATAATATGAAGGAATTTAGGACCTTTTTTATTTTTAAGACGGTTCAGCTCACTTAACAAAAGAGGGATGTCATGACCGTCAATAGGACCGGAATAATCAAAATTCAGGGAACTGATCATGTTGTTCTCTTTCGGATTCTTTCCGGCTTTTACCGAAGTCAGGTAATCTTTAAGAGCACCTACGCTGGGATCTATCCCAATGGCATTGTCATTCAGGATAACCAGTAAATTGGCATCGGTTACCCCGGCGTGATTCAGTCCTTCAAAAGCCATTCCGGAAGCTATGGAAGCATCGCCAATTACGGCGATGTGCTGTTTTTCCGTTTCTCCTTTCAGGTTGGACGCAATGGCCATTCCGAGTGCGGCCGATATTGCCGTGGAGGAATGCCCGACACCAAAAGTATCGTAAATGCTTTCGCTGCGTTTCGGGAAACCGGATATGCCGTTCAGCTGCCGGTTCGTATGAAATATTTCGGCTCTTTCAGTCAGTATTTTATGTCCGTAAGCCTGGTGGCCTACATCCCAGACCAATAAATCTTCAGGGGTATTGAAAATATAATGAAGCGCTATCGTAAGTTCGACTACTCCAAGGCTTGCGCCTAAATGGCCTTCTTTGACAGCAACAATATCAATTATAAAGTCGCGTAATTCCTGTGCTAAAACCGGAAGTTGTTCAACCGGAAGCTGCCGTAAATGGACTGGAGATTGAATATTTGGTAAGAGTTTTTCGGACATGCAGCAAAGGTACAATTTGAAATTGTATTTTTGTTTTTATGGAAAATATTTTCACCGACGATTATTTTATGAAAAAGGCTTTGCAAGAGGCCGAAATTGCCTTTGAAAAAGGGGAGATTCCTGTAGGCGCCATAGTGGTTATAGACAATCGGGTTATTGCCAGAAGCCATAACCTGACGGAGTTGTTAAACGATGTTACAGCACATGCCGAAATGCAGGCAATTACTGCATCGGCTAATTTTTTAGGCGGGAAATACCTGAAAGACTGCACGCTTTATGTAACGCTGGAGCCTTGCCAGATGTGTGCGGGGGCGTTATACTGGAGCCAGATTTCTAAAATCGTATTTGGTGCCCGCGATGAACAGCGCGGATTTCAGAAAATGGGAACACAGCTGCATCCCAAAACGCTTGTTACCGGCGGAGTTATGGAAAATGAATGTGCTGCTTTAATGAAGGAGTTCTTTAAGAAAAAACGATAATATACACATATAAAAAAAACCGCTAATCAGTTAAGAATAGCGGTTTTTTAGTTTATTTAATTTCATTTCCCTGTTTGTCAAAGAAATGGTATTCTAAATACGTGTAAGCATCACGAGGTATAATTTTCACCCATTTTTTATGTTCAAAAAACCATTTTGAACGTAATGATGGAAAACCTTTTGTAAGGTATGCAGCCACGAATGGATGCGCATTCAGAACCACTTTGCTGTGATCCTTTAAAATTCTTTCTAGATCAGCTGATATCTTATCAACAATCAAGATTGGAGCTTCGATTTCCCCGTTTTCATTATTCGGGTTTTCTTCTCTTGTTTTGATATTAACTTCAGGTCTGACTCTTTGTCTAGTGATTTGAATTAATCCAAATTTACTAGGAGGCAAGATTTTATGTTTTGCTTTGTCATCGCTCATTTCTTCTTTTAAGAAATCATAGAGTACTTTGCGGTTGTCAGGATTGGACATATCGATAAAATCGACTACAATAATACCACCCATATCTCTTAATCGCAGCTGTCTTGCAATTTCTGCAGCAGCTATCAGATTAACTTCAAGAGCAGTGTCTTCCTGATTTTGCGCTTTGTTGGAACGATTACCGCTGTTAACGTCAATGACGTGTAATGCTTCGGTGTGTTCTATGATTAAGTAAGCTCCTTTACTCATAGAAACCGTTCTTCCAAATGACGTTTTAATTTGTCGCTCTATATTGTATTTCTCAAAAAGAGGTAACTCTTTCGATTGATAATGCTTAACAATAGATACTTTTGAAGGAGCTATTTCTTGCAAATACTCCTTTGTTTGATAATACAGATCCTCATCATCTATGTGAATACCGGTAAAGGTATCATTAAATACATCTCTCAATATTGAGGAGGCTCTGTTGAGTTCACCTAATACTTTTGAAGGATGATGAGCTGTAGGGATTCGCTTACACATTGCTGTCCATTTGTCCAGTAAATTTTGTAAGTCTTTGTCAAGTTCAGCTACTTTTTTGCCTTCTGCTACTGTTCTGACAATAACACCAAATCCTTTTGGTTTGATAGATTGAACCAAACGTTTTAAGCGGTCTTTTTCTTCTTTGGATTCAATTTTTTGAGAAATCGAAATCCGGTCCGAAAAAGGAACTAAAACAACATACCTGCCGGCTAAAGAAAGCTCTGAGCTTATTCTCGGGCCTTTTGTGGATATGGGTTCTTTAACTACTTGAACTAAAATCGACTGGTTGGCGCTTAATACATCAGAGATGGCGCCATCTTTGTTGATTTCAGGTTCAAAAGGAAAGTTTTTTAGGGAGAAATCTTTTATTTTACCTGCGCTTACAAGTTTTATGAATTTTATTAAAGAAGATAGGTTTGGTCCTAAATCGTGATAATGTAAAAAGGCGTCTTTTTCAAAGCCTACATTTACAAAAGCAGCGTTTAGTCCCGCAACCGGTTTCCTGATTTTGGCAATAAAAATATCGCCCACCTGAAAGCCGTTGCCGTTTTTGTCGCCCTCTTCTTTGTGTAATTCAATTAGTTTTCCATCTTTTAATAAGGCAAAATCTACAGCATCTGAACCAGATCGGATAATTAATTCCTTGTTCACATGGTACATTTTTATCCATACATGACCATTGTGTTTTGCAAGGCAAAACAGCAACTAAACGTATAGATGGATTAAACATTAATTTACAGGTTAAACCCGCGAAATTAAAGATTTGAGGTGCTAAAAAACCGATTTGTAATATAAATCGCTCTTTTTTGAGTCAAATACGATAATTTCAATTTCAATGAACTTTAAACTTTAAAAAGAAAAAAGTAGTTTTAAACTACTTTTTCTTCTTGTGACGGTTAGCTCTCGCTCTTTTTTTACGTTTGTGAGTCGCTACCTTATGTCTTTTTCTTTTTTTACCACTTGGCATAAATTGTAGTGTTTAGTGATTAATAAATTAGTTAACTTTTACTTCAGTATTCGTTTTCACGCCATCAACAAAAATTTTTGCTGGTTTGAAAGCTGGAATGTTGTGGGCAGGAATCTTTATTGTAGTGTTTTTAGAGATATTTCTACCTGTTTTTTCTGCTCTTGTTTTGATGATAAAGCTACCAAAACCTCTTAAGTATACATTGTCACCAGTTTCTAATGAGTTTTTTACTTCGTCCATAAAAGACTCAACTGTTGCTTGTACATCTCCTTTTTCTAGACCCAATTTTTCGGAAATTTTCGCTACGATGTCTGCTTTCGTCATTTTCTTTCGATTTATATTGATGTGTAATTTTTTGAGTTTGCAAATATAGCAATTAAAAATACAATATTTCAACCTTAATTGATTAAAATTTAATTACATAAAGTTTTATTTTTGTTGACTAATTTTTTAGAATGCATTTTACTAACTTGTTAATTCAATGGTATTTACAAAATAAACGTGATTTACCCTGGAGAAAAACAACGAATCCGTATCCTATTTGGCTGTCAGAAATCATGTTGCAACAAACGCGAGTTGCGCAGGGTTTGCCCTATTTTTTGTCTTTTACGGAGGCTTTTCCAACGGTTCGTGATCTGGCAGATGCCGAAGAGGAACAAGTGTTAAAACTCTGGCAGGGTTTGGGGTATTATTCCCGTGCCCGTAACCTTCATGCTACGGCCAAACAGGTTGCGTATGAAATGGGTGGGGTATTTCCCGGTACTTATAAGGAGTTGCTAATATTAAAAGGAGTGGGTGAATATACGGCCGCCGCAATCGCTTCCATTGCTTATGGTGAGCCCGTTCCGGTGGTAGACGGTAATGTGTTCCGGGTGTTGTCCCGCTATTTTGATGTGGAAACGGATATTGCTTCTCCGGCGGCTAAAAAAGAATTTAAAGAGCTGGCGGCAGCTTTGTTGCCCAAAGAACAGGCGTCCTTGTTTAATCAGGCGATGATGGAATTTGGTGCTTTGCAATGTGTGCCGAGGAATCCGGATTGCGGAAGCTGCGTTTTTAATGACAGTTGTGCGGCATTGCAAAAGAAAAAAGTAGACAGCCTGCCGGTGAAATTAAAAAAGACAAAAGTTGTTAACCGCTATTTTAATTACCTTATTCTAAAGGATGTCAATGAAAGATCGCTGGTTGCGAAAAGAGAAGCAAAAGGGATCTGGCATGGATTGTATGAATTTCCGCTGTTTGAAACCAGTCAGGATATAGGGCAGGAGGAAATGGCGGGGCTGCTGCAAAACAGCGGGCAGGATTGGAGCAGGGAGGGAATTGAAACATCGGATCTGAGGTTGCTGAACACTAAAAAAATAATCCATAAACTTTCGCACCAACACCTGCACATCCATTTTTGGGAGCTGAAAACAGACAAGCCACTGGTTGGCGGAATGTCTTTTCCGGAGATTGAAAAGCTGCCCTTTCCGATAGTGATCTATAATTTTATTGAAGAGTATAGAGCAAAGTGAATAGAAATTAGTATATTTGAGTGAATAAAACAGGTATCAGCCATGAACGGAACGGTAAATAAAGTTATGTTAATAGGACATTTGGGAGATGATGTAAAAATGCATTATTTCGAAGGCGGAAATTGTATAGGACGTTTCCCTTTGGCTACTAATGAGGTCTATATTAACAAATCCACTAACGAGAGAATCACTTCTACGGAATGGCACAATCTTGTGGTCAGAAATAAAGCGGCTGAAATATGTGAAAAATATCTTTCTAAAGGAGATAAGATTTATGTAGAAGGGCGTATCAAGTCCAGACAATGGCAGGCAGAAGACGGAACTACAAAATATACAACAGAAATCCAGGTTACGGAATTTACTTTTTTAACAACTAAAAAGGAAATTGAAAACAATAAACAGGGATTCTCTTCGTCATCAGATCCTTCGAAGCCTTCTTTTGACGGGCCAAATACGTCAGGTCAGAATGATGACATGCCGTTTTAATTGTTTAACTAAATTGATTTGATTTGGACCCAGGCCCCGTCAGTTTAATAAGTATAATAGATTTTAACCTTATTTTTTTAATAATAGGAATACTTTTCCTGTTGTTTTGTTCTGCATTGGTTTCCGGTGCAGAAGTCGCTATTTTTTCCCTGAACAGAAAAGAGATTGACGATTTGATATCGGCCAATACGAATAAAGGAAAACAAATCAGCAGGCTTTTGGAAACACCCAAAAAGCTGTCCATGACTTTTCTGGTCGCCAATAACTTTCTGAACATTACAATTGTGGTGCTTTTTTCCTATTTTGGAAACCGCGTTTTTTCCGAAGGAATGGCGCTGAGCACGAAAGTAATCCTTGAAATTGCCATAGTGGCGGTATTGATCCTGTTTTTTGGGGAAGTACTGCCTAAAATGTATGCCACCCGGAATAATGTAAAATTTGCCAAAGGGGTCAGCACGTTTGTGGTTTTTTTAACCGGACTGCTAACGCCGGTAAGTGTTCCGCTTCGGCAGATCATCCTGTATCTGCATAAAAAAATAGGGAAAGAAAAAGAAAACTTTTCAGTAGATCAGCTGTCGCAGGCATTGGAAATGACCGACTATGGCGATGCAACCAAAGAAGAACAGAAAATACTGGAAGGCATAGTAACGTTTGGTAATACGGAAGTGCGCCAGGTTATGAGTCCCCGTATTGATGTTTTTGCCTTAAATATTGAAGAAACATTTGAAGAGATTTTTGCTAAGATCGTAGATAAAGGCTATTCGAGAATACCGGTTTATAAAGAAGATATCGATCATATTGAAGGCGTTTTGTTTGTAAAAGACCTGATTCCGCATATTGATAAAACCGATTTTGAATGGCAGACCTTATTAAGGAGTCCGTTTTTTGTTCCCGAAAATAAAAAACTCGATAACCTGCTAAAGGAATTTCAGGGTATGAAAAACCATCTTGCAATAGTAGTTGATGAATATGGCGGAACCTCCGGCCTGATATCGCTGGAAGACATACTGGAAGAAATTGTGGGAGATATCAGTGATGAGTTTGATGATGAAGATATTGTCTTTTCGCAGATTGATGCCAAAAACTTCCTGTTTGAAGGGAAGATAAGCCTGAAAGATTTTTACAGGATCGTCCCGGTCGATGAAGAGGTTTTTGAAGCCAATAAAGGGGAATCGGAAACTTTGGCCGGATTTATTTTAGAGATTTCCGGAAATTTTCCAAAAAAGCACCAGAAAATAAATTTTGCAGATTGTATATTTACCGTCGAATCGGTCGATAAACGCCGTGTGAAACAAATTAAAGTTACACTGCTTTAAAAAATGAATAGAAAATTAAGAAATACCGGATTACTGCTGCTAATGGGAATAGGCTTCTTGTTTACAGCCTGTAAAGGTGATGTAGTGCCAAAGCCAAAAGCACACCTGCGATTGGAATACCCTATGCCGGAATACAGAATGTTTACGGATGGCTGCGCTTTTACTTTTGATGTGAATACGCTGACGAAGATAACCGAAAAAGGAGCCTGTGGCTTTAATATTGTGTATCCGAAAATGAAAGGGACCATTTACATCGATTATAAGCCGGTAAATAATAATATTGATGTCTTGTTAAGAGATGCGCAGAAACTAACGTATGAGCACGTTATTAAAGCGGACGACATACAGGAACAGCCGTTTGTGAACCGTAAAGATAAAGTTTACGGAATGTTTTACCAGGTGGGCGGCGATGCGGCTACGAATGCACAGTTTTATGTAACGGACAGTACGAGGCATTTTATTGTGGGATCGGTTTATTTTTATGCAAAACCAAATTTTGATTCCATTATGCCGGCGGCAAGTTATATTAAAAACGACATGCGGGAAATCATGCAAAGCATACGATGGAAATAAAAAAAAGCGAACTATTCAGTTCGCTTTTTTTTATACTATTGTCCCGTCCTGAAATAAGTTGACACAAAATCGACTTATTATGAAAGACACAACAACAACGCGAGTTAAGCGTACTCAAAAGGATTATAATATGGCTTTTAAATTAGCTGTAGTTTCCCGAGTTGAACAAGGCGAAATGACCTATAAACAGGCTCAAACTGTTTACGGTATCCAAGGCAGAAGTACTGTTTTGGTTTGGCTGCGAAAATATGGTAACTTAGACTGGAGTAAACCAAATCTGTTATTTATGTCTAAATCTAAAGAAACCCCGGCTCAGATTATTAAACGATTAGAGAAAGAACTGGCAGATGAGAAGCTTCGAAATAAGATCCTCAATACGATGATCGACATTTCTGATAGTCAGTACGGAACCCAGATCCGAAAAAAGTTTTCTCCCAAACCATCTTCCGACTCCGGGAAGGAGCAGGAATAAGTTTGTCCAAAAGTTGCCGATTGTTTGGGATAAGTAGGCAAGCTATATATCAGGAACAAAAAAGAATCCTCGATCGGGAATCTGAGTTACTCAAAGTAAAGCATCTGGTTCTTTCTTTGCGATTGGAAATGCCACGTATAGGGACACGTAAACTATATTACCTACTTTCGAAGCAATTTGATCAACAGGGTGTAAAGATAGGTCGTGATGCCTTATTTGGTTATCTAAGAAGGGAGAAGTTACTTGTTAAACCAATGAAGAGTTACACTAAAACTACCTATTCTAAACATTGGCTACACAAGTACGAAAATCTTTTGAAAGAGTGTGAGATTAAACGTCCTGAACAGGTATATGTAAGCGACATCACTTATGTCAAATCATCCCGGAAAACCCATTATCTGTCTTTAGTTACTGATGCTTATAGCAGAAAAATAATGGGGTATAAGCTGAGTGATGATATGAGTTCTGAAAATGTGGTACAGGCATTAAAAATGGCTATACAGAATAGGAAATCAACATTACCCCTGATACATCACTCCGATAGAGGATTACAATATTGTTCTAAAATTTATCAGGAAGTATTAGCTAAAAACGGTATTACACCCTCTATGACTGACGGATATGATTGTTATCAAAATGCTTTAGCTGAAAGAATAAACGGAATTTTAAAAAACGAATTCTTGTTTTATAAATGCAAAGATGGTCAGACTTTAGGAAAGCTTATAAAAACAGCGATAGAAACGTATAATGCTAAAAGACCTCATTTGAGTTTAATGATGAAAACGCCTAATTTTATACATGAAAAAACCAGCCAGGTAAACCTGACTGGTTAATATATTTTTATTCTAAAATCTGTCAACCTATTTTAGGACGACTCATATGTGTCTGGTTATGCCTTTTTAACGTCAGTGTCTTTTTTAGCATCTGTGGCACAGCTTTTAGGAGCGTCTCCTTTTTTATCGGCACATGATTTTTTAGCATCAGCCGAACAGCATTTTTTACCTTCTGCTTTTTTCGGTTCCTGATCCATAACCATTGCTTTGTCACCAGATGATTTTACGCTGGTAACTTTGTATGTTTTTCCGTCGGCAACACCTTCGACAGTTTGTGTCAGGGAAGTAGTTGACTGTTTGTTTGCATCAAATTCTACAGTAGCTGTTTTGGTTTCAAAATCAACTTTGGCAGAAGTAACGCCTTCCAGGTGGGATAATTTATTTTCAATAGTGGCTGCACAGCCCATAGCGCAGGTCATTCCTTCAATGTTCATGCTGGCTGTTTCCATTTTTGCTGCTACGTCTTTTGACGCTTCTGTTGCGGTTGCTGCAGTAGTGTTTTTATCTTCTTTTTTACAACTAACCAATACAAAAGCGGTTA
The DNA here is from genome assembly GCF_013389455.1 of Flavobacterium inviolabile. Taxonomy (NCBI): domain Bacteria; kingdom Pseudomonadati; phylum Bacteroidota; class Flavobacteriia; order Flavobacteriales; family Flavobacteriaceae; genus Flavobacterium; species Flavobacterium inviolabile. The sequence continues at coordinate 1,126,054 of NZ_CP058278.1, forward strand.
AAGCAAATACAGCTATTTTTTTTGTGAAATTCATGATGGTGTTTTTTTAAGATTAAAAAGCTCTTTTGTAAAGAGTTACAAAATTATAAAAAAACAGGCGTTTTTTCGTTTTAATATTGGAATTTTACACCTTAAAATTGATAGAAAATGACAAAACAGCTAAAGTGGGTTTTACTGATAGGGCTTTCCCTGATATGGGGGAGTTCTTTTATTTTAATCAAAAGAGGATTGGTCGGATTATCGCCTTTTCAGCTGGGAGCTTTACGGATATTGTTTGCTGCTGCCTTTTTGCTGCTGATAGGATTTAGAAGCCTGCCGAAAATTCCGCTGGGAAAATGGAAATATATTGCGCTGACGGCTTTTGTGGGAACATTTATGCCGGTGTTTCTTTTTTCTATTGCCCAAACGGAAATCAGCAGTTCAACCAGTGCGATTCTGAATTCGTTAACACCGCTGAATACCTTATTGCTCGGTGCTTTTGTTTTCGGGCTGGAATTTCAGCGAAGACAATTCTTCGGTGTACTGATAGGACTGATAGGCTGTGTGCTGCTCATTTATTCCGGAGCGCAGAGCAATCCCAATCAGAATTACTATTATACTTTGTTTGTGGTCGTGGCGGCAATCTGCTATGCAATGAATGTCAATCTGATTAAAAAATACCTTTCCGATCTGAATACGCTGAGTATTACTACCGGGAACTTTGTTGTGCTGACCATTCCGGCATTGATAGTGCTGTCCTGTACCGATTTCTTTCAGGTTGCCGGTAAACCGGAAGTTCAGGAGTCGGCGATGTATATTGCTATTCTGGGTATTGTAGGAACCGGAATTGCAAACATTGTCTTTTTCCGGTTAATACAGATCTCATCGCCCATTTTTGCGTCTTCCGTTACCTATTTAATTCCGGTGGTTGCTTTTGTGTGGGGTATATTGGATCATGAAAAAATGGAATTCTTTCAAATTGTAGGCGCCCTGATAATTTTAGTCGGAGTGTATTTCTCCAGCAGGAAATAAAGAAAAAGACCGCCGGAAGGCGGTCTTTTTTATGATATTGTATTTTGTGATTATTGGAAATCAGCTGGTGTTACACCTTCGTTGATTTTTACATCAGAAGTTGTAAAGTCTAAATCCATTCCAACGTTCATTACCATTTTGTAAGGAACTTTAATTCCTTTTACATCTTTGTAATCTCCGTAAGTAATCATTTGTGTCATTTTCTGACCAGCTCTTTCAAGTGTTTTTGCTTCCGCTACTTTTAAACCGGTTTTTACATCATAGTATAAGGTACTTTTTCCGTTTTCGATAGCATAAGCATCTTTACCGTTAATGCTTTCGATAGCTTTGATTTTTAAATCTGCTTTTTTCGCTAAAGCCAATTCCGGGAATGCAGCAGCACTTTCTTTTTTCTCTTTGAATTCTTCTGCAGTGAAATCTTTTCGCTGACCTTGTTGAATAGCATAAGCCGCTTTGTCGTTTACAACTTGTTTGGACATTGTCATTCCGGCAACTTTCATTTCAAACAATGACTTGTTGTCTGAAGTGTGTTTGGAAGTCATTTCCAAAGCTTGTCCCTGGATTGTAGCTGTAGCTGTAGTAGCGATAGACTTAATGCCGGCAACGGCTTTTTCACCACCAATAGCTTTGATATAGTTGTCAAATACTGTTTTTGCAGTAACACCGGCAGGAATTGGTTTGTTTACCACTGGTTTTTCTGTAGCATTACCGAATTTGTCAAAATAGAAAATAGGAATTTTTAAAGACTCTAATCCTGACAATACATCTGCAGCTTTACCGACAACCACAACTCTGGTGTTGTCTGATAAAAAGAATTTGTTAGCGGCATTTTTAATATCTTCCGGAGTAACGGCATTAATGTTTTTAATGTAGTTCTCGTAGAAATCTTCCGGTAAGTTTTGAGTTGCAGTGTTTAAAGCATAACGGGCAATTGTAGCCGGTTTTTCAATTTGCATTACAAAGTTTCCGATGTATTTTGCTTTTGCATTTTTTAAATCTTCAGCAGAAACAAGGTCTGTTTTGATTCTTTTTAATTCGTTGAAGAACTCTACTACAGCACTGTCGGTAACTGCATTTCTAACAGAAGCAGAAGAACGGAATTTCGTAACGTATTTTCCGGATCCGATAGAAGAATAAGCACCATAAGTCCATCCGTGTTTTTCACGAAGGTTTAAGAACAATCTTCCTTCACCACCACCACCAAGGATCTGGTTGGCTAAAAGAGAAGCGAAATATTCTTTATCCGTCATTTTGATGTTAACCGTATTTACTAAAGCAATTTCCGACTGTACCGCGTTTGGCATGTCTACAAAATTGATTTGAGTGTATTGTACGTTTTTTGGATCGGAATAAACCAACTGCGGTGCAATCGCTTTTTTCCATGAACCAAAAAGTTTTTCAACCATTTTCTTGGTATCTTTTGTGTTCACATCACCAATAATTACCAGATAAGCATTACCCGGAACAAAATATGTGTTGTAGTTTAAAACCACATCGTTTAACGTTACTTTGTTGATCGTTTCTTCGCTTAAATATTCTCCGCTTGGATGTGTTTTTCCGAAAGCCAGAACGTTTTCAACACGTCCGGCAACAGCCGTAACACTTTTTTCCTGCGATTTTATTCCTTCCAGTAATTTTGCTTTTTCCTTGTCGAATTCTTCCTGAGTGAAAACAGGGTTTAAAGCACCATCAGCCATTAATTCCAGGATTTTTCCGGAATATTTAGACAATCCGCTGGCAGAAGCTCCGCCGGAAGAGAAGTTGATGTTTGCGCCTAAGAAATCGATTTCTTCGTTAAAAGCGTCTTTAGATATTTTTCGGGTCCCTTTACCAATCATGCTGCTGGTTAAATCGGCTACACCTTTTTTGTCACCTTCCGCATACGGAGGGTTGTCCAGTGTTAAGGAATAAGTAACTCTCGGTAGTTTATGGTTTTCTACTACCATTACTTTTAAACCATTCTTTAAAGTGAAGGTTTCCGGTTTTTTAACATTGATTGTTGGAGCCGGTCCCGGTTTTGGTTGAGGTCTGTCTTGTGCTTGCATAGTAATCGTTAAAAACAAGCTCGCTGCTATATATATTATTTTCTTCATGATTATTGGCTGCTTAGTTTTGTGCTTTATCTTTTGCTGGAACATAATCTAAAATCAAACGTTGGTTTGGATTTAAATACTTTTTAGCAACATCTCTGATTTCTTCACGGGTGATGGAACGGTAAATGTCGATTTCAGTATTTACTAAGTTTACATCGCCATAAAGTAAGTAGAAAGAAGCCAGGTTCTCTGCAACACCTTCTAAGTTTGAATTGCTGTTTACGTATTGGTTTTCAAACTTGTTTTGTAATTTCTGAAAATCTTTTTCAGAAATCAATTCCGTTTGAAGCTTAACGATTTCCTCGTCCATACCTTTAATTAATTCAGCAGGAGTTGTCGGGCTTTGTGGTAATCCGTAGATAAAATACACACCATAATCTTCCTGGCTGTAGTTGAAAGCACCAATTTGAAGCGCCATTTTCTTATCGTCAACTAACTTTTTGTATAATCTTGAACTTTTTCCGTCAGAAAGAATAGAAGAAATCATGTCCAGTACTCTGGCGTCATGTGTTTTCATAGATGGTGTTCTGTAAGCCGTAACAGCCATTGGGATCTGGATGTTCGGATCCTGGTATGTTGCGTGGATTGTTTGTGTTATCGGAGTCTCTTCAATTTTCTGACGCGTGATAGGCGTGCCTTTTTGAATTGGTCCGAAATAGTTCTGGATCCATTGTTTTGCCTGAGCGCTATCGAAATCTCCGGCTACAACCAGAACCGCATTGTTAGGAATGTAGAACTTTTTGTTGAAAGCCTGGAATTCCTGAAGTGTTGCAGCATCTAAATGCTCCATAGAACCGATAGGTGCCCAACGGTAAGGGTGTTTTGTAAAGATGTTTTTCTTAACCTCAGTGAATAAGTTTCCGTAAGGCTGGTTGTCAACACGCAATCTTTTTTCTTCTTTAACAACTTCGTTCTGAGTGTCAACACCAATTTGATTGATTACCGGATGCATTAGTCTTTCCGATTCCATCCATAAGGCTAACTCCAGGTTGTTAGAAGGGAAAACCTCGTAGTAATACGTTCTGTCGTCAGAAGTATTGGCATTATTGTTACCGCCATTAGCCGTTACAATTTTAAACCATTCTCCTCTTGCGATATTTTTAGTACCTTCAAATAAAAGGTGTTCAAAAAAGTGTGCAAAACCAGTTCTGTCCGGGTTTTCGTCTTTTGCACCAACGTGATACATTACCGAAGTAACCACTACCGGAGCGGAAGGGTCTTTGTGTAAAATCACATGCAGTCCGTTGTCTAAATTGTATTCTTCAAACGCTACTTTCTGCGCCGAAGCTACGCCGCCAAGCATCAGAAGGGAACTCAAAGCCATCAAAGATTTTTTCATAAAAATTAATAATTTATTTTGGATATTCGTATAGGTGTGCAATTTCGGCAAATTGTTACATTTAAAAGTGATGATTTCCCGTAATTTTGAGAATTAAGTTACTTTCCTGTTGCGGGATTGTGAAATTTGTGCATATAGGGTTGTATCATAAAGAATTAGTTGTATATTTGCACTCTTAAAAAATTAATTAAACATTATTGTTATGTACGCAATCGTAGAGATAGCAGGGCAACAATTCAAAGTAAGCAAAGACCAAAAGGTTTATGTTCACCGTTTAGCATCTGAAGAAGGAGCAAAAGTTACTTTTGACAAAGTTCTTTTATTGGATGACAAAGGGAATGTAACTTTAGGCGCCCCAGCTGTAGAAGGTGCTTCAGTAGAAGCTAAAGTGTTACAACACTTAAAAGGTGATAAAGTAATCGTTTTCAAAAAGAAAAGAAGAAAAGGTTACAAAAAGAAAAACGGTCACAGACAATCTTTAACTCAAATTGTAATCGAGGGAATCGTTGCAGGTGGAGCTCCAAAGAAAAAAGCGACTAAAAAAGCGGAAGCTACAGAAGAATAATTAACATTAAAAACTAATACGTCATGGCTCACAAGAAAGGTGTCGGTAGTTCCAAGAATGGTAGAGAATCAGAATCGAAACGTTTAGGTGTTAAGATTTTTGGTGGTCAAGCTGCAATTGCTGGAAACATTATCGTAAGACAAAGAGGTTCTAAGCACAATCCAGGTGAAAACGTTTACATGGGTAAAGATCATACTTTACATGCAAAAGTTGATGGAGTTGTGAAATTTCAGAAAAAAGGAGATAACAAATCTTTCGTTTCTGTAATTCCATTCGAAGCATAAGAATTTATATCTTACAAGAGAAAATATTAAAAAGCCCGTTTCTAAGAAACGGGCTTTTTTTATGCGGAATATTGAGAAACAGGTAAATAAAAACCCCTTACAAGCTGTAAGGGGTTTTGTTTATTATAACGATACGGCTTAGTATCTGTAGTATTCCGGTTTGAATGGACCTTGTACCTCAACACCAATATAAGCTGCCTGCTCTGTATTTAATGTTTCTAACTCAACACCTAATTTTGCAAGGTGTAAAGCGGCTACTTTTTCATCCAGGTGTTTTGGTAACATATAAACCTGGTTTTCATATTTATCGCTGTGGTTCCATAACTCAATTTGTGCCAACGTCTGGTTGGTGAAAGAGTTACTCATCACGAAACTTGGGTGACCTGTAGCACAGCCTAAGTTTACTAAACGACCTTCGGCAAGGATAATGATATCCACTCCGTTAATGGTGTATTTGTCAACCTGAGGTTTGATTTCGATTTTAGAAGCACCGTGGTTTTTGTTTAACCATGCCATGTCGATTTCATTGTCAAAGTGACCAATGTTACAAACGATAGTTTTATCTTTCATTTGCTCGAAATGTCTTCCCACAACGATATCTTTATTTCCTGTAGTCGTGATGATGATATCAGCATTTCCTACTACAGTGTCTAATTTTTTAACTTCATACCCGTCCATAGCAGCTTGTAAAGCACAGATCGGGTCAATTTCCGTTACGGTAACAATAGAACCTGCTCCACGGAAAGAAGCGGCAGTTCCTTTTCCAACATCACCATATCCGCAAACAACAACTCTTTTTCCGGCTAACATTAAGTCTGTTGCACGACGAATCGCATCTACAGCACTTTCTTTACATCCGTATTTGTTGTCAAATTTAGATTTTGTAACAGAATCGTTTACGTTAATAGCCGGCATTGGTAACGTTCCGTTTTTAACTCTTTCGTATAAACGGTGAACTCCGGTTGTAGTCTCTTCCGATAAACCTTTGATTCCAGGGATTAATTCCGGGTAACGGTCAATAACCATATTCGTTAAATCACCACCGTCATCTAAAATCATGTTTAAAGGCTGTCTGTCTTCTCCGAAGAATAAAGTCTGCTCAATACACCAGTCAAAATCCTCTTCGTTTAATCCTTTCCAGGCATAAACCTGAATACCTGCTGCTGCAATTGCTGCTGCTGCCTGATCCTGAGTGGAGAAAATATTACAAGAACTCCAGGTAACTTCAGCTCCTAAAGCAATTAAAGTTTCAATTAAAACGGCAGTCTGGATAGTCATGTGAAGACAACCTGCGATACGAGCACCTTTAAGAGGCTGCTCCTCTTTATATTCAGCACGAAGAGCCATTAATCCCGGCATCTCTGCTTCTGCTAATTCAATTTCTTTTCTTCCCCAGGCTGCAAGGGAAATATCTTTTACTTTGTAAGCCACGAAAGGCAATGTTTTTGTGCTCATCTACTCTATATTTGTATTTACAAAAAATTTAGTGCAAATTTACGGAATTACTTTTTAAAATATATAGGATTGATTGATAATTAGCATTTGTTTAAAGATGCTAAAGTGTTAACTTTCAGAAAAATAAATTAACAAGTTGTAAACTTAAAATCAAATACGCTCTGATGCCGCTGTATAAAACGATAGAAATAGATAGTAATACAAAGGTTCTGGTATGGAAAATTACCGAAACTTTGGAAGAACTGTTCCGGAACAAACCTTTAAAAGATTCCAGTCTGACCCGGGTGGAAGGGATGAAATCCGAGCAGCATCAAAGAGGATTTTTAAGTGTGCGGAACCTGTTGGAAGCATTGGGGTATGACGATTTTGATTTGTATTATGATGAATTTGGAAAACCGCATTTAAAAGACGGTAAACATATTTCGATAACTCATTCCTATAGTTTTGCGGCAATAATTGTGGGTTATGACAATGTGGGCATCGATATGGAACTGCGCAGGGATAAAATAAGTAAAATAGCCGATAAATTTATGGATACGGAATTCTCGTTTTTAGATAAAGCAGCAGATGACTATATCCGTAAACTAACCGTTATATGGGGCGCGAAAGAAGCAAAATACAAAATGTGTAACTCGAAAAGCCTTAGTTTTAAAGATAATATGACCGTACATCCTTTTCAGTTAACAGATAAAAAAGGACTGGCTACCGTTCGAAAAGAAGATTTTAAAAAAGATTTCCAGTTTTACTTTGAAGAAATTGAAGATTTTACGCTGGTTTATGCTTTAGAACAAGATAAAAGAAAATAGCATGAACAAAATTTACGCCGAAATAGTTGCAGCAAAAAGAGAAGGCAGAAAACTACTGGCAATTTTACTGGATCCGGATAAGATACAATTAGCACATTTAGCGGATCTCATTACAAAAATTAAAAACGCACCGGCGACCCATATTTTTATCGGAGGAAGCCTGCTTTTTTCAGACACGCAGGAGGAGATCATCCGGGAACTGAAAGCAGTATTAACTGTTCCGGTTTTGCTTTTTCCAAGCAATGCTTCCCATATTACCAATTTAGCCGACGGGATTTTATTCCTGTCGCTGCTCTCCGGCCGCAACCCGGAGTATTTGATCGGGCAGCATGTACAGGCAGCTCCTTTGCTAAAACAAACACAGTTGGAAGTAATGGCAACCGGCTATTTGCTGGTGGAAAGCGGCAGGCAAACCACCGTTTCCTACATGAGCGGTACAACACCTATTCCTAAAGATAAACCCGAAATTGCTGTGGCAACGGCTATGGCGGGAGAAATGCTGGGGAATAAGCTCATTTACCTGGAAGCGGGAAGCGGCGCCGAAAATCATGTGCCGTTAGCCATGGTAAAAGACGTTTCAGATAATATTGATATTCCGCTGATTGTGGGCGGTGGTATCCGTTCGCAAAAAACAATGGAAGCCCTCTATCAGGCAGGTGCCACCATGCTGGTTATCGGGACGGCTTTTGAAAAAGATACTAACTTTTTTAGGGAAGCACAAGTATGATCGAATTTTTTCTGAACGCCTATAAGAACGCACCGCTACTGCAGATCATTCTGGAATTTCTGGCATTTGTATTTGGAATCGCCAGCGTATGGTATGCTAAAAAAGAAAACATTCTGGTCTATCCTACAGGATTAATAGCAACGACAATCACGGTTTATCTGCTTTTTCAGGCAGGCTATTTAGGGGACATGATCATCAATATTTATTTCTCGATCATGAGTGTTTACGGCTGGTACAACTGGTCAAGAAAGCGGAATGAAGAAGATAGTCTGCTTATCTCCAGGACAAGCCTTCGGGAAAAAATTATCGGTATGGCATTGTTTTTAACGACAATTGTTATAATTTTCGCGATCTATAATGCCGTGGATTACGAAATTAAGCACGAAAATTATATCGATATATTGGCATCAGGACTGTTTTTTACAGGAATGTGGTATATGGCCAATAAAAAAATAGAAAACTGGACGCTTTGGATAATAGGCGACATAATTGCAGTGCCTCTTTATGCCTATAGAGGTTTGGGGATGTTGTCGCTACAATATTTAATATTTACAATTTTGGCAATCTCTGCCTATTTAGAATGGAGAAAGATCTTAAACAACGATATTCAGAAACGATAAAGATAACCATGTACGGTCCTGAAAGTACCGGTAAAACAACCTTGTCAAAACAGCTGGCTGCACATTTCAATACGATTTGGATACCGGAGTTTGCCCGTGATTATCTGCAGGAAAAATGGGATTTAAAAAAAGAGATCTGCGATGCCAACGACATGCTTCCTATTGCCGTTGGACAGATAAAACTGGAAAATGAAGCTGTTTTATTGGCTAATAAACTCCTGTTTTGTGACACCAACTTAATGGTGACCAAAGTGTTTTCTGAAATTTACTACGGATTTTGTGATGAGGCTTTAGACGAAGCCGCACGCGAACACGAATACAACCTTTTCTTTCTGACGGATGTAGATGTGCCCTGGGAAAAAGATGACTTAAGAGACCGGCCGGAAAACAGAAAAGAAACGTTTGAACGCTTTAAAAAAGCCTTGGACGAAAACAATAAACCCTATATAGTGCTTTCCGGAAACCAGAAAGCGCGTTTCGAAAAAGCGGTAAAAGCCGTTAACGGACTAATCACTGCCAGATCCATTGGATTCACGGCTGCTGATTTTGTGCAAATGTGGGAACAGGGAACTAATATCGACAGCATTGCGAGACAATTGGGTTTCTTTAATGAAGGGATTGCAAAAATTAACCTCGCAAAAATTGCAACGGTAAACGATGGTATCACAGCTTTTAAAGAAGAGCAGATCCAGCAGTTGGTGGACTACTTTGATGCCAGTAAAGCCGCATTTTCAATTGAGAAATTCGTTCCGGCATCCGGGGCTGCCAGCAGGATGTTTAAATTTCTGGTAGATTTCCTGAACGAATTCAAACTGCATAAAGAAAGCATCAATGCCTATATAAACAGAAAAAAAGAGGCGGAGCTATCAGTGTTTCTGGTAGGAATTGAGAAATTTCCTTTTTATGAAAGTGTGCTGTATGAAGTGAGAAGGATACACAAAGGCTATGATGATTTTACACAGGATGAAAAGTATTACCATTTTATTGCGGCAATGCTGGCTACGGAAAAATTTGACTTCCTGAATAAACCAAAAGGAATCCTGCCGTTTCATCAGGAAGGAGATTTTATTACTACTCCTATCGATAAACATTTAAAAGAAGCACTGGTATATACTAATGTGGACGGGAAACCGAAAATCCATTTCACGGTATCGGAAGAACATAAAGACAGTTTTGAACAATCTGTTTCACAAAGCAACGTGAATGCTGCGGTGTTCTATTCTTTTCAGGATAAATCGACCGACACCTTAGCGGTAGCGATGGATAATACTCCGTTTAGACTGGATAATGACCGTTTGTTCTTTCGTCCCGGCGGACATGGTGCGCTGATACAGAACCTGAACCGGCTAACGAGTGATATTGTCTTTGTAAAAAACATTGACAATGTTTGTTACAACCATTTTGAAGGAATTGTACGTTATAAAAAACTACTGGGCGGACTTTTGATGCAACTGCAAAAAGAAACGTTCGGATATCTTCATGCTCTGGAAAGCTCGGTAAACGAGGAAGGCCTGCAAAAAATAATAGATTTTGCAACCAGTCAGCTGAATATCGTATTGCCGAAGAATTTTTCAAAATACACTTTTGAAAATCAGAAAAACTTATTGTTTCAGTTGTTAAACAGACCTGTCCGGGTTTGCGGGATGGTAAAAAACGAAGGCGAACCGGGCGGAGGACCGTTTTGGGTTACCGGTGAAGAAGGTGGCCTGTCCTTGCAGATTGTCGAATCGTCACAAATTGATCTGCAAAATAAAAAGCAGTGGCAAATCCTGAATAGTGCAACACATTTTAACCCGGTGGATTTGGTGTGCGGACTTAAAAACTACAAAGGAGAAAAGTTTGAACTGGAAAATTTTGTAGACCATAATGCAGGCTTTATCGTTCAGAAAACAAAAGGCTGTCACGATATTAAGGCCTACGAACTACCCGGATTATGGAATGGTGCTATGGCAAACTGGATTACCGTTTTTGTTGAAGTGCCGCTTTTAACCTTCAATCCGGTAAAAAATATTAACGACCTGCTAAAACCGGCACATCAGCCCAGATAATGGAAAAAGAAAAGCTAATTGCCGAGTTGCGTTATAAGGCTGTGAGAAGCAGTGGTGCCGGAGGACAGAATGTAAACAAGGTTTCTTCGAAAATCCAGCTCACGTTTGATGTTTCCAATTCGTCAGCACTTACCGATGAGGAGAAAAGTAAAGTGCTGGAAAAACTGGCAGCCCGGCTGACGAAAGAAGGGGTTTTGTTACTGAATTGTGATGAAAACCGGAGCCAGTTTAAAAATAAAGAAATAGTTATCAGGCGCTTTCTGTCACTCATTCAGGAATCGTTATGGGTTGATAAAGAACGGAAAGCAACTAAAATTCCGCATTCGGTAATTAAAAAGCGTATTCAGAGCAAACGGAATTTATCCCAGAAAAAAGACTTCCGCAAAAAACCGAAATTGGACTAACTTTCGGTGCTGATTTGTGTAAAATGTAATAATGCTAAGGAATTACAGGTGATTATTGCGTTTTTATTGGTATTATTTGATTTTGTGTGTTTTCTTTTTATACTTTTGCGCTGTCTCAAAGGGGTGCTTATATCCGGTTTTTCCGGACAATCGAGCTGAGATCATACCCAATGAACCTGGAACAGGTAATGCTGTTTAGGGAGAAATGACAAACGGAATGAGGCAATTGTTCCGCGTCATTGAAACATCATTTTAATTTAAAACAAAGAATAATTACCCCTTTTATTCGTAAACTTTTACGAATGAAAACGTTATTACAATCAGTCGTTATTGCATTTTGCCTGCAGCCTTTTGTGCTTTTCTCGCAGGAAAAAACAACTCAGGACACCGTTAAACCCAAACAGATGGATGAGGTTTTGGTGTCGGCAGTGCGGGTTACTTCCAAAACACCGGTTACCTTCAGTAATCTTGGTAAAAAACAATTATCAGAACGAAACTTAGGTCAGGACATACCGGTGCTGATGAATTACCTGCCATCGGTAGTGACCACAACCGATGCCGGGAACGGAGTAGGCTATACCGGAATCAGGGTGCGTGGTAGCGATGCCACCCGTGTGAATGTTACCATCAACGGAATTCCGTATAATGATTCCGAATCACAGGGGACTTTCTGGGTAAACATGCCCGATTTTGTATCGTCTGTAGAAAGCCTTCAGCTGCAAAGAGGTGTCGGAACGTCTACAAACGGAGCCGGTGCTTTCGGAGCAAGTTTAAACATGTTAACCGATACGTATTCCGAAAAAGGATACGGTGAAATTGCCAACTCTTTCGGAAGCTTTAACACGCGAAAACATACTGTTAAATTCAGTACCGGTTTGATGGATAATAAATTCGAAATAGCCGGACGTTTGTCAAAGATCAATTCTGACGGATATATTGACAGGGCTTCTTCCAACCTGGAATCCTATTTTTTACAGGGAACTTATGTAGGGAAATCAACATTGATAAAAGCTCTGGTTTTCGGCGGTTCCGAAAAAACATACCAGTCATGGAACGGACTGGACGGTATGGAGCTGAAAGACCTGGGTCTGGATGAGCACATGCTGGATAACAATCCGAAATTCAATATTTCCGGTTTGTATTTTGATGAAAACGGCAATGTGAAATTTTACGATAATCAAACGGATAATTTCAGACAGGATCATTATCAGCTGCACTGGAATGAAAAATGGACCGATAACTGGTCTACCAATGTGGCACTGCATTATACCAAAGGAAAAGGATATTATGAAAGCTATAAAAGAGGTGGGAAGTTCAGTGAATTCGGACTGACGCCTTTTGAAGAAAACGGGGTTACAATAAAAAAATCCGATTTGATCAACCAGAAATGGCTGGATAATGACTTTTACGGAGTGACGTTTTCGACAAACTACAAAAAAGACAAACTGGACCTGATTTTGGGTGGTGGTGCGAATAAATATGAAGGCGCGCATTTTGGTAAACTGCTTTGGGTAAAAGAAAAAGCGGTCTATAACTATGAGCAGCTTTTCTATGATGATTTTGCGACCAAAACAGATGTGAATGTGTTTGCAAAAGCAACCTATGATATTACCAGTCAGTTAAGCCTGTTCGGGGATTTGCAATACCGTACGGTAAATTACAAAGCCAATGCTGTAAAAACGGGACTTGTTGACGATACGTTTAAATTTTTCAATCCAAAAGGAGGATTGAACTATGCGATAAACAAACAGAACAACCTGTATTTCTCGTATGCAAAAGCAAGCCGTGAACCAAACAGAAACGATTATGAAGGAAATGTTCCGAAACCGGAAAAAATGGACGATTACGAGTTGGGATGGCGGCATGCTTCGGCTGTAGCCAGACTGAATGTTAATGCCTATTATATGAAATACAAGGACCAGTTAGTGTTAACCGGTGCATTAAACGATGTGGGAGAATCAAAGCGTATCAATGTGGATAACAGCTATCGTTTAGGACTTGAAGTAGATGCCAGTATTTTTGTTTCCGACAAATGGGTATTGAGACAAAATGTTACGGTGAGCCAGAATAAAATTGTCGACTTTGTAGCCGGTAAAGATGGGGAAATGCACAATTTCGGAAAAACGAATATCGCTTTTTCACCCGATTTTATTGCCGGTAATGCGGTAACGTTCTTACCGTTGAAAAACCTGCAGCTGACTTTGTTGTCAAAATTTGTAGGGAACCAGTATATGGGTAATATCGATTCGGAGAAATCTGTTTTGAAAGCCTATTCGGTTTCCGATTTTAATATTGTCTATGAAATTAAACCGAAACGAATTTTTAAATCCATCGTGATTTCCGGTTTGGTGAACAATATCTTTAATACCAAATACCAGTCCAACGGATTCTTCTATACTTATGATGATGACTGGTCCAGTCCGGATACAGTTACCACCATTGAAGGAACGGGATATTATCCGCAGGCAAGAATTAATTTTATGGCCGGCCTAACGCTGAAGTTCTAAAAAAAAATCCTGATGACAACATCAGGATTTTTTTTAATTGAATACCCGTATAAGTGTTCCCATCTGTTCTGTACGGTATTGCTTCATCGGATATTGTCCGTCGCCTATTCCGGTGAACAGGCTGTACTTTTTATTGTCACAGGAACACACGGCAAAAATACCGTCTACATCCATAGTGGAGCATTCGCTCAGCGACTGATTCGGACAGGCGCGGTCAAATGCCGTAATGCCGGTTCCGGTATTAAAAAGGATGATTCCTCTGATTCCGGCTGTCGGGCCGGCAATATAAGCTGATCCGTTTGTGAATTTTAAAGGACTGTATGAAGGAAGGTTCGTGTCGATGGTAATCAAAACCTGATAGTTAGGCAGATAAGGATTATTGTTGTTAACAACGCTGTCTTTGCTGCAGCCGCCAATCAGGGGAATTAAAAACAATAAAAAGATGTACTTTTTCATATAAATTATCGTAAAACAATTGAAAAACAAATTTAATTTAATTAACTTTGACTAATGCTATAAAGCGTATTAAAAATTGAAATAAATAAAAAACAATATCTTTGTAGAAATAAATCCCGTTTCGATGGGATTTTTTCTATTTATATAAACGACGAAATTATGAGTAAAGTATCTTATTATACGGCTGAAGGATTGAAGAAATTAAGAGATGAGTTGGATCAGTTAAAAAGCATCGAACGTCCTCGTGCATCGCAGGCAATTGCAGAAGCAAGAGACAAAGGTGACTTATCTGAAAATGCAGAATATGATGCGGCTAAAGAAGCTCAGGGACTTTTGGAACTTAAAATTTCTAAAATGGAAGATGTAGTTGCCAATGCCCGTTTAATTGATGAATCGCAATTGGATGTATCAAAAGTATTGGTACTGTCTACTGTTAAAATAAAAAATCAAACCAACGGAATGGAATTGAAATATACGTTGGTGGCAGAAAGTGAAGCCGATTTAAAAACCGGAAAAATCTCCGTTACCTCACCAATTGGTAAAGGATTGTTAGGGAAATCCGTAGGTGAAATTGCAGAAATTCAGGTGCCGAACGGTATTTTAAAATTTGAAGTATTAGAAATTTCCAGAGACTAATTAATTAAATCCTATTTGGCAATGAGTTCAGTTTTTACAAAAATCATAAACGGGGAAATTCCGAGTTATAAAGTAGCGGAAGACGAAAATTTTATCGCTTTTTTAGATGTGAATCCCAATGCAAAAGGACATACCCTTTGTGTGCCTAAAAAAGAAATCAACAAGATTTTTGATATGGAAGAAGAGCACTATCTGGAATTGATGCGTTTTTCCAGAAAAGTTGCCAAAGCTTTGGAAAAAACAGTGGCCTGCAAACGGATCGGAGTAGCTGTAGTGGGGCTGGAAGTGCCGCATGTACACGTTCACTTAATTCCTTTACAGGACATGGATGATATGCGTTTCCAACGTAAAACAAGCCTTACACCATTACAGTTTGAAGAACTTGCCCAGGCTATTGCCGGCAATATGTAAACATGAAAAAATATACTTTCCTGCTGTTTTTCTTTTGGCTGTCCGTTTCGGTTTTTGCCCAGGGACAGGATAGCTATTTGTGGCTGTCCGGCAAAAACGCAGGATATTCCGAAACCAATCAGATCAATGTAGAAGGAATTGTTGGTGTTAAAAACTGCTATGTGAGGGATATGCCTTCCACAGCGGGAAAACTGATTGACTCCCTGCAATTGGGGAAAAAAATAACGGTTTTATCCAAAACCGAAAAAACACAGAAACTAAAAGGTATCGATATGAATTGGGTTGAAATTCAATACCAGTTACCCAATCGCGATATCCGGAAGGGCTATCTCTGGCTCGGATTTTTAGCATTAGACTATAAAGAAACAAACGGACTGAAATTCCTGACCGTTCTGGAACGGATCAATGCTAAAAAAGAAGAAGATTATGTTTCCCAGGAACACGTTATTGCCGTTAAGGTCCTGGATGAAAACAATCTGGTGCTGGATAGTAAAGAAATTAAAAAACCGATTAGCGAAAGCTATTATTACCAGCAAAGTCTTCTGGGGAACCAGGGACTTAAAAATATTCAGGAACTATACCGGATCAGTTTTAGCGGGGAAGCCTGTGGTATACCGACCTACTTTTTCTATTTCGGGTGGACCGGAAAAAAACTATTGCTGCTGCCGGAAAAAATGAATGTTGGCGATGCCGGTGTTTACTACCACAGCGAGAACTTTATTTTTCCGAAAGAACCGGGAGGAAAACCGGATTATATCTACAAAATTATTGAAGAGGCCGAAGCAATAGACAGTGAAAACAATGAGGACTATATGATGCGGGAAAAGGTGTGGAAAGAAACCTATTCCTGGGATGGCGAAAAAGCCAGCCTGCTAAAAAAAGTCCAGCTGAAAGAAGGCATCATTAAGCAGTAGCTTTCTCCTTTTTAAACGTGACCTGCATGGTCGTTCCTTTTCCTATTTCGGAATGAGCTACTTTAATCCTTCCGTTATGGTACTCTTCCACGATACGTTTTGTCAGCGAAAGCCCTAATCCCCAACCGCGTTTTTTAGTTGTAAAACCGGGTTCGAAAACACTGTTAAACTGTTTTTTCGGAATCCCGCTTCCGGTATCGGTAACCTTGATTTTTACAAAACGCTCCGTGTCCTCAATAACGATAGCCAGTTTGCCTTTTCCTTTCATAGCATCAATAGCATTCTTTACCAGGTTTTCAATGGTCCAGCTGTGCAATACAGGATTCAGCATGATATGGATAGGATATTCCGGAGCCAGGAACGAAAACTCAACCTGTTTGGAAGTACGGGATTGTAAATATTCGAACGACTGTTCGGTTTCTTTTACCAGATCATAATCACCAAGCACCGGTTCGGAACCAATTTTGGAAAAACGATCCGTTATTGTCTGCAGCCGGTTGATATCCTTTTCAATTTCGGCTATGGTCGTTTCATCCACATTATCGGCTTTCATAATTTCCAGCCAGCCTATTAAAGAAGAAAGCGGCGTGCCGATCTGGTGTGCGGTCTCTTTGGCCATACCGGCCCAAAGCCTGTTTTGGGTAGCCATTTTACTCGCCCGGTAAAAATTAAAGATCATACCGCTAAAGAAAAGCCCGATAAGGACTAAAGCCACCGGGTAAAATTTCAATTTGGTCAGCAGCGATGAATTGCCGTAATAGAGATATTGGTTATAACCGCCCAGCTCGATGATGATCGGGAGGTTTTCGGATTTTAACTTGTTCAGGAAAACTTTCGATTTGGCGGCATCGGCAACAATCTCCTTATCCACATTAACCATGTTGATAATGCTGTCCTTATCGGTCGTCTGTATAATCGGAATCGTGGTATTGTTGCTCAGGATCTGGAAAGGAAGTTCTACTTCCGTATTTTCATCGGCATTGTTCAATGTCTTGGTTGCCGTTGCCCAGAGCTCCATTTTAAGACGTTCTTCATCTTTGAACTTCTGAAAAAAAGTATAAGTATTCCATAGAATCAAAACTAAAATATTGAAGGATCCCAGAATAATTATCCAGCGAATTAAATTTCTTCTTTCCGAAAAGTTCATGCTTTGTGTAATTTGTGTTTAAAAATAAGGAAAAGATATAAGGGAGCAAAAATATAAGCAGGAAATGCATGCTGCCCGATCGGGAACTTCAAAATAAATACGGACAGCTATGTAAAATTGTATTTTCATTCGGGCTAAAAAAAAGTATATTTGTGGAAATTTTACAGCTATGATTAGTGTCGATCCAAAGGAGTTAAATCCGATGAAATTACAAGCTTATTTACAAGGTGCCGTTGGTCCCAGACCGATTGCTTTTGCAAGTACGATGGATGAACAGGGTAATCCGAATTTATCCCCTTTCAGTTTTTTCAATGTGTTCAGTTCTAATCCGCCGATACTGATTTTCTCTCCGGCGAGAAGAGTGCGTAACAATACCGTGAAACACACACTGATCAATGCCGAACAAACGCGCGAAGTGGTAATCAATATTGTAAACTATGCGATCGTACAGCAGGCTTCTTTGTCCAGTACGGAATATGGCGACGGCGTTAACGAGTTTGTGAAATCCGGATTGACAATGGTTCCTTCCGATGTGGTAAAGCCATATCGCGTTGGAGAAAGCCCGGTGCAGTTTGAATGTAAGGTAAACGATATTATCGAACTGGGAACCGAAGGCGGTGCCGGAAACCTGATTATCTGTGAAGTTGTTAAAATACATATTGATGAAGCCATCCTGGATGAAAACGGAGCAGTTGATCAATATAAAATAGATCTGGTTTCCAGAATGGGAGGAAACTGGTATTCCCGTGCTAATCAGGGATTGTTTGAAGTGGAAAAACCACTGACAACACTTGGAATTGGTGTTGATGCCGTTCCTGATTTTATTAAAGAAAGTCCGGTTTTTGACGGGAATGACCTTGGTAAGCTTGGAAATGTGGAAGCATTGCCAACGGATGAAGATATTGCTATATTTGTAAAAGAAAATTTTGCCATTAAAGCAGTTTTAAGTGCCGATGATGAAACTAAAAAACATCAGAAAGCGAAAGAATATCTGGACAATAATGAAGTGCTGACCGCCTGGAAAGTACTTTTGTCAAGACAATAAGAATTAGCGGTTTGTATTTTTGAATTGAATTTTTATATAAGCCTTACTATAAACAATTAATATTTTTACTATGGAAGTTACAGGGAAAATCAAAGTGATTAATGGAGCGCAGCAAATTAGCGCAAGTTTTAAAAAGAGAGAGTTAGTTGTCACTACCGAAGAACAATATCCGCAACATATTATGATTGAGTTTACTCAGGATAAATGTGATTTACTGGATAGTTACCAAGTGGGAGAACCTGTGAAAGTTTCTATTAATCTTAGAGGTAGAGAATGGGTTAATCCTCAGGGAGAAACAAAATATTTCAACTCTATCCAGGGTTGGAGAATCGAAAAATTACAAGCAGAAGCACCAGCAGGTCAGGTACCTCCAATGCCGGCTGCCGATGCCTTTGAACCGGCTTCAAATTTCAATGAAGAAGAACATGACGATTTGCCGTTCTAATAAAACTTAGAATCCTGAAAGCTTCAAAACTTTCAGGATTTATTTTTTAAACGACTATGTATTTTCTAACAAAAGAATTGTATTTCCCCCCGGTTACCGAAACCGATTATTCCGGGATATTAGCCGTAGGCGGCGACTTATCTGTAGAACGCCTTTTACTGGCCTACCGTTCCGGTATATTTCCCTGGTTTGAAGACGGGGAACCGATTACCTGGTGGGCTCCGGACCCTAGAATGGTGCTGGTATTCGATTATCTGGTGATTTCCAAAAGCATGCGGAACATCCTGAACCGGAAAATCTTCACCGTCACATTCAACCAAAACTTCCGGGAAGTCATTACCAATTGCCAGTCCATTAAAAGAGAAGGGCAAAACGGAACCTGGATTACCGATGACATGATTGAAGCCTATTGCGAACTGCATCGGCAGGGACATGCACAATCTGTTGAGGTATGGCAGGATGGCGAATTGGTTGGCGGCCTGTATGGTGTTGACCTCGGTCATATTTTTTGCGGGGAAAGCATGTTTTCCAAAGTTTCCAATGCTTCCAAAGTGGCTTTTATCACTCTGGTAGAACACCTTCGGAACAACAATTACGTATTGCTCGACTGCCAGGTCTATAATGAACACCTGGAAAGTCTGGGCGCTTTTGAAGTGAACCGGGAAGACTTTATGAAAGTATTGCATTATAAAAAAGGGAACTGAAACGGTTCCCTTTTTTAATACTTAAAACTGTAGTTTGGTCAATTGCCATTCCAGCGTGTTTAGCAGCAGCAGCTCATTGGTTAAAACGGGTAAACCGGTAATCAGCTTTAAGGTTTCGTGTGCCATCATCGAACCGATTATTCCGGGTAACGTACCCAAAACGCCGTTCAGGCTGCAATTCGGTACATCTTCCGGGTTTGGCGGTTCCGGAAACAGGTTCCGGAGCTGTTTGCTGCCGTTATGATTAAAAACAGCTACCTGTCCTTCAAATTTTAAAATACTGCCGTAAATGAGCGGTTTATTTAAGTTTACGCAGGTGTCGTTCACCAGATAGCGGGTGGTGAAATTATCGCAGCCGTCCGCAACCACATCAAAATGCTGAAAAATCCCGGCGGCATTATCCGGAGTAAGCTTTTCATTAAAAACAATAGTACGGATTTCCGGATTCAGCTGTTTCAGGGCCAATTCGGCAATAAGGGCTTTGGGCTGGTTAACATCGGCTTCCCTGTATAAAATCTGACGGTGCAGGTTGTGTAACTCCACCACGTCAAAATCAATGATCCCGAGGGTTCCCACTCCTGCTGTGGCAAGGTATTGTAAAACGGGACAGCCCAATCCGCCGGCACCAATGACCAGAACGCGGGCATCCTTTAGTCGCTGCTGACCGCTTTCGCCTATTTCCGGCAGCAGCATTTGCCGGTTGTATCGTAAAAAATCCTGAATACTTATCATAAAAATCAGTGTTGGCTGTAGCTTTTGTCCCAGTCTTTCCAGACCGGTTCGTAGCCTTTTTGGGTTATTATCCGCGCTATGGTCAAGGCAGAACGTTCATCGCTGGTTTCAAACTGTTCCAGCGATTGCGGATCGACAACATAACCGCCGGGATTGGTTTTGGATCCGGCACTCATACTGGTTACACCAATCGGAATGATATTGTCCCGGAATTTCTCATTTTCCCGCGTGGAAACAGAAAGTTCCAGATCTTCATTCCACAGGCGGTACGCACAGATCAGCTGCGTCAAATCCTTGTCGTCCATTATAAAATTGGGTTCAATGATTCCTTCTGCCGGACGCAGCCGCGGAAAAGAAACCGAGAATTTACTTTGCCAGTAGGTTTTTTGCAGATAATCCAGATGCAGCGCATTGAAAAAACTGTCGGTACGCCAATCTTCCAATCCTAACAAAACGCCCAGTCCGATTTTGTGAATCCCGGCACTTCCCACACGATCCGGTGTTTCCAGCCGGAAATCGAAATTGGACTTTTTCCCTTTCGGGTGGTATTGTTTGTAAACGTCCCGGTGGTAGGTTTCCTGATAAACCAGCACCGAGTAAACACCAGCCTGATGCAACTGTACATACTCTTCTTCAGAAAGGGGCTGTACTTCTACGGAAATATTGGCAAAGTCATTTTTGATCTGCTCAATAACCTTTAGGAAATAATGGATGTTAACGGTATAATTGGCTTCTCCGGTTACCAAAAGCACATGGTCGAATCCCGCTTTTTTCAGCGCGGTTACTTCCTGTGCGATTTCGGATGCTGAGAGTGTCTTTCTTTTCAGTTTATTATCCAGGCTGAAACCGCAATAGGTGCAGATGTTCTGGCATTCATTACTCAGGTACATCGGGGCATACATCTGTATCGTTTTTCCAAACCGTTTTGTGGTCAAAGCATGACTCTGTTGTGCCATTTGTTCCAGATAGGGCTGGGCAGCCGGAGCGATCAGGTGCAGGAAATCTTCCAGGCTGCGTTTGTTTGTGGCTAACGAACGGAGCACCTGTTCGGGTGTTGTGGCATATATTTTTGCCTGTACGGTATCCCAATCGTAATGTTCAAAAACCGTTTGGAAAGTAGTGTTCATAATCGTAAGTGTTATTCGTACAGAAAAGAGGTTAGCGGACTGGATGCAACGGCATTGGAAGCCATCGGGGCTAACCGGGCTTCATAGGCTTTTCTGCCGGCAATGACCGCTTCTTTAAAAGCTTCCGCCATTAGTGCCGGATTTCCGGCTACTGCGATCGCGGTATTGACCAAAACGGCATCGGCTCCTAATTCCATGGCTTTGGAAGCATCAGAAGGAGCTCCGATTCCGGCATCGACAATAACGGGAACTTTGCTTTGCTCGATGATGATTTCCAGGAAGTCTGCCGTTTTTAAGCCTTTATTGCTGCCAATGGGCGAGCCCAAAGGCATTACAGCGGCTGTTCCGGCTTCTTCCAGTTTTTTACATAAAACAGGATCGGCGTGAATGTAGGGTAACACGATAAAACCGAGTTTTGCCAGCTCTTCGGTAGCCTTTAACGTTTCAATAGGATCCGGAAGCAAATACTTCGGATCGGGATGGATTTCCAGTTTCAGCCAGTTGGTTTCCAATGCTTCTCTTGCCAGCTGTGCGGCAAAAACGGCTTCTTTGGCATTACGGGCACCGGAAGTATTGGGCAATAAATTGATATGCGGATGTTTCAGATGGGCTAAAATAGCATCGGTTTCGGTTTCTAAATCCACTCTTTTCAGCGCGACGGTAACCAGTTCGCTTGCAGAAGCCAGAATTGCTGCTTCCATTTGCTGGGATGAGCCGAATTTGCCGGTTCCTAAAAACAGGCGGGACTGAAATGTCTTGTCGGCGATTTTAAAAGCTGCCATATAATTGTTGGTTGAGTTGTGTTAGTAGTTCTTTTTTGTTGTCCTGTAGTGTTATTAAACCGGAAACGGCAATGCCGTATACACCGGTCGCCATTAATTCCGGGATATCCGTCATTGTGATTCCGCCAATAGCATATACCGGTATATTGATGTTATGGGTTTTCATCCGGCTCAACAGGGATTGGTAACCGGCAGTTCCCAGTACCGGGCTTAATTGCTGTTTGGTCGTTGTAAAGCGGTATGGCCCCAGTCCGATATAATCGCATTGTTCGTTAAAACGTTGTTCGATATCTTCGAAGGTGTTGGCAGTACCGCCAATGATTTTAGCTGTGCCCAATAAAGACCTTGCTTCGGTTACGGACATGTCCTGCAAACCCAAATGCACTCCGTCGGCATCGATTTGCTTTACCAGTTCAGGATTATCGTTGATAATAAATGTTGCGGCATATTGCTCACAGTGTTTTTTAACGGTTGTGGCCAGAGCGGATAATTCCATGTTGGTGCCGTTTTTATAACGCAGCTGTATCCATTGGCAGCCGTTGTCCAGTGCCGTTTGGATGTTGAACCATTGTTCGTCCGGAGTTGCCCCCTGTGAAATATATTGCAGTTTGTTATACATAATGGTAGCCAATTAGGGTCTTGTTGGAAATAAGGTATTTTTCGGTATAACCTTTAGCCTTGCGGCAAGCGGTTTTGATATCCAGTCCTAAAGCGATATTGGCTGCCAATGCGGCCGAAAAAACGCAGCCGGAACCGTGTTTTGGATATACAAGGCTGTTTTCCGGAGGGAATTCGAACGTACTGTTTTCCATATAGAGATAATCGGTTCCTTTTTCGTTGGGATTATGCCCGCCTTTTAAAACGACGCTGCAATATTTGGAAAGTGCCTTGGCAGTTGCTTCCGGATTACTTTCAAAAGGCTGCATTTTCTGCATTTCGTCATAATTGGGCGTAATCACATCCAGCTGTTTCAGGATGGATAACAAAGCCGTTTGGTTTTCAATGGTCAGAAAGCTAAAAGCGGTTGAGGATTTTAAGACCGTATCCCAGATAATGACCGTTAGCGGAGCGTGTTTGCGGATCATAGCCACAATTTTGCTGAGATAATCCAATGAAGGAACAATGCCGATTTTGACCGCTTTGAATTCATAATTTTCTAAAAGGATCTGAAGGCTTTGCAGAACAAAATCAATGTCGCTCCACTGCAGCTCATAGAACACATTTTCCGTTTGTATGGTGTTTGCTGTGTTCACGGCAAAACCCTGTGTGCGGTGGTTTTCAAAGGTTTTAATATCCGATAAGATACCGGCACCGGCTGTTGGATCCAGTCCGGCGATGGTTAATACGAAAGGGCGATTTGCTGGCATTTTTTAAAATTTTCAAGTGGTTTGGGACTATTCCAGAGGGTTCCTAACAGGGCGATATCGTCAAAACCGCTTTCCAGGGTATGCCTGATGTTTGCGGCAGTAATACCGCCTAAAGCAATTAGTTTCGTCTGGTAATTTGTCCGGTTTGTTATGCTTTTCAACAAATCGTGTTCCGGAGTATATCCCGGTTTGGATATACTGGGATAAACAGGGCTTAGAAAGGCATATTCGAATAGTTCCGGCAGGGTGTTGAATGTTGCTATGGCATGGGTGGCGGTGGTGTACCGGGCAACTTGCGGGAAACGGTCCGTCAGGCTGGTCCGGTCCCGCTCCGTCAGGTGTATGCCCGGTATTCCATAAGTGGGTGCCAGCTGATGCTGACTGTGTAAAACCAGGCGATGGCTATAGGTGGTTGCTATTCCGGCCAAAAACGCAGCCATAGCCGTTTCTGAAAAATCCGGTTTCCGGATGTGCAGGCAGGTTAAGCCTTCTTCAAAAAGGGAATGGATAATGGTTGTTTCGTTGGCAATAGCCGTCGGACTGGTTATTACGATCATGGTTTACAAATAGATTTCTTTACCGCTTTCCACAAATTCATTCGATTTCTCCTGCATTCCTTTTTCGGCTACGTCCCTGATTTCCTGTGAGATTTTCATCGAGCAGAACTTCGGTCCGCACATCGAACAGAAATGAGCCACTTTTGCTCCGTCTGCCGGAAGCGTTTCGTCGTGAAATTCACGGGCGGTATCCGGATCGAGTGCCAGGTTGAACTGATCTTCCCAACGGAATTCAAACCGTGCCTTGCTCAAAGCATTGTCGCGGTACTGTGCGCCGGGATGACCTTTGGCCAGATCGGCAGCGTGTGCAGCAATTTTATAGGTAATCACACCGTCTTTTACATCTTTTTTATTTGGCAGGCCAAGGTGTTCTTTCGGAGTGACATAACACAGCATTGCGGTTCCGTACCAACCGATCATAGCGGCACCAATGGCCGAGGTGATATGGTCATAACCGGGAGCAATATCGGTAGTTAACGGGCCTAAGGTATAGAATGGTGCTTCGGCACAATGTTCCAGCTGTTTGTCCATGTTTTCTTTGATGAGGTGCATCGGTACGTGTCCCGGGCCTTCAATAAAAACCTGTACATCGTGTTTCCAGGCAATTTTGGTCAGTTCGCCCAGTGTTTCCAATTCGGCAAATTGTGCGGCATCGTTCGCATCGGCAATCGAACCCGGACGTAAGCCATCGCCTAAAGAGAAGGCTACATCATAGGCTTTCATGATTTCGCAGATTTCTTCGAAGTGAGTGTAAAGGAAATTTTCTTTGTGATGGAAAAGACACCATTTTGCCATGATGGAACCGCCGCGGGAAACAATCCCGGTAACACGGTTTGCGGTTAAGTGGATGTAACGCAGTAAAACGCCGGCATGTATTGTAAAATAGGAAACGCCTTGTTCTGCCTGTTCAATCAGGGTGTCCCGGAAGATCTCCCAGGTCAGGTCTTCGGCTATGCCTTTTACTTTTTCCAATGCCTGGTAGATCGGTACGGTTCCGATGGGTACCGGGGAGTTCCGGATGATCCATTCCCGGGTTTCATGAATGTTTTTTCCGGTGGAGAGGTCCATAATTGTATCGGCGCCCCAACGACATGCCCATACGGCTTTTTCAACTTCTTCTTCGATGCTTGAGGTAACGGCACTGTTTCCGATATTGGCATTGATCTTTACCAGGAAATTACGGCCTACAATCATCGGTTCGCTTTCCGGGTGGTTGATGTTGTTCGGGATGATTGCTCTTCCGGCAGCAACTTCACTGCGAACGAATTCGGCGGTGATGTATTTTTTAGGTGTATTGGCACCAAAGCTGTTTCCGGCATGCTGATGCTGCATGGCTTTGGTTTGCTGGTTCAGCAATTCAATCTGTTGGTTTTCGCGGATGGCGATGTATTCCATTTCCGGAGTGATAATGCCTTTTTTGGCGTAATGCAGCTGGGTAACATTGGCACCTTGAATGGCGCGTTTGGGTTTGTGCTGGTATTCAAAACGCAGGTGATCCAGTCTGGAGTCGTTAAGGCGTTCCTTGCCGTAGTCTGACGTTATGGAAGGTAATACTTCTACGTCGTTCCGGTCTAAAATCCATTGTTCGCGAATGCGGTCCAGTCCTTTGCGCACGTCAATTTCCATGTTAGGGTCGGTATACGGGCCACTGGTGTCGTAAACGGTTACCGGCGGATTGTGTTCCGTTTTTCCGTTGGATAGTTTGGTGTCGTGCAGGGCTATTTCCCGCATGGCTACTTTAATGGGGTGAATAGTACCGTCTATGTATACTTTTTTTGAATTCGGAAAGGGTGTTCTCGAAATCTGCTGTTCTTTTTGTTCCATTTTTATGTTTGTTTGTCGTTAAGCAATAGGGGATTATCCGCCTTGTGTGGCAATGATAATAAGGATGTCATCCCGGTCGTGGATGTAGTGTGTGCTCCAGTCGGTTTTTGGAATAACGGTATTGTTTATGGCTAAGGCTAGGCCATTTTGCTTGTTGGGAATTTCCAAATCGAGTAAAGCCTGGACGGTTAATTCGCCAGACGGAAATTCTTTAATTTGATTGTTAACTTTGATTTCCATTCCTTAAAGTTTGTTATATGGGTATATACTTTAGGAATGGCTACATAAAAATGAAGTCATTGCACTTTTCCCTACGGCAGTATGAACTGCATCAGGTTCAAAGGGTAAAATCTCAGCCTACTTTTCAATAGACACCCCTAAAGTGAAACAAATGTATAGTATTATTTTAAAAGTCGAATTCTAAATCGGAAGATTTAACATTCGGGTGTGGAGTCATGACCGTTTCCAGCAGCTGCTGATGTGGTCGTCTACCATACCGGTTGCCTGCATGTGTGCATAGACTACCGTTGAGCCCACAAATTTGAAGCCGCGTTTTTTCAGGTCTTTGCTGATCTCGTCCGATAGCGGTGTAGTTGCCGGAATGTCCCGTAGGGTTTCCCTTTGGCTTACAATGGGTTTCCCGCCGGTGAATTTCCAGATATAATCGGAAAAGCTGCCAAATTCCTGCTGCACTTTCATAAAAGCCTGTGCGTTGGTCACAGCGGCTCTTACTTTGAGTTTGTTCCGGATGATACCGCTGTCGAGCAGTAGTTCCTGGATTTTGTCTTCCTGATAAGCGGCTACGGCTTTGTAGTCGAAATTATCGAAAGCTTTTTTGAAGTTTTCCCTTTTGCGGAGTATGGTTATCCAGCTCAGGCCTGCCTGAAAGGTTTCCAGGATCAGGAATTCAAAAAGTTTCTGGTCTTCATAAACGGGTACGCCCCATTCTTCGTCGTGATATTTTTCGTAAAGTGCATCGTTTTTGCACCATCCGCATCTTTCTTTAGTCTCCATCGGCTATCGGGTCTTCTGCTAAATATTTTTCAATAATATAATGTCCAAGGTATATCATTGGCGTCAGGCAGATCGCAATGATCAGTTTAAAGGTGTAACCGGTTGCTGCCATATTGATGTATTCGGCAGTGGTGATTTTCCCGGTCAGCCAAAAGGCGATACCGGAAACGATAAAGCTGTCGAATAACTGCGATATTACGGTTGATCCGGTGCTGCGCAGCCAGATCATTTTTTTGCCTGTTTTATTGCGTAAAAACCAGAAGATAGATACGTCAATTAACTGCGATACCAGGAAGGCGATGATGCTGGCAATCATAATCATGACGCCCTGCCCGAAAACAGCCTGAAACTGCTCGTCGGTCACGGTGCTGATGCCTTTTGCCGCCGGAATATGGATGGCGAGAAAGAGAATGATCAGACAGTAGGCGATTAGCCCGGCAGTGATGAATGATAGTTTTTTGACACCGTCTTTTCCGAAATGTTCGTTAATTAAGTCGGTGGTGATGAATACAACCGGCCATGGAATAATCCCGATGCTCATGATGAAAGGGCCTATATGAATAAGTTTTCCTCCTGTTAATTCGGCAACGACGGCATTGGTTATAAAAATTCCGGCAAGTATAATGTATACGAGATCCTTTTTGGTTTTAAACATTGGTGTTCTTGTTGTTATTTCAAAAGTACGCTAATATTTTATAAAAATAAAAAACCCCAATCTTTCGATTGAGGTTTTTTTGGGTTACCCGAAGGTAATATTGTTATTCGGGAAACGGTTTTATATTCTGAACCGGATTCCGAATTGAAATTATGCTAAAGCAGCTCTTCTGAAACCAGTTACCGTTAATGCACCGTCAACAGATTTAACGTATTCTGTAACGCTCATTTTTGGTTCTTTGATATAATCCTGGTTGATTAAAGTGTTGTCTTTGAAGAAACGTGCTAATTTACCTTTAGCGATGTTTTCCAACATAGCTTCCGGTTTTCCTTCCTGACGTAATAAATCTTTAGCGATTTCGATTTCTTTTTCAATGATAGCAGCATCAACTCCTTCTTCGTTTAACGCGATTGGAGCCATTGCAGCAGCCTGCATTGCAACGTTTCTTGAAGCTTCTTCAGCTCCGGCAACATTAGCAGATAAAGAAACTAAAGTAGCGATTTTGTTACCAGCGTGGATGTAAGATCCAACGAAAGCTCCTTCTAAACGCTCGAAAGAACCGATTTCGATTTTCTCTCCGATAACTCCTGTTTGCTCGATTAATTTATCAGCAACAGTGATTCCGTTGAAATCTGAAGCTAAAAATTCTTCTTTAGTAGCATAGTTTAATGCCTGGTTTGCTAAATCAGTAGCTAATTTAACGAAACCTTCGTTTTTACCTACGAAGTCAGTCTCACAGTTAAGAGAGATTACAACACCAGCAGTTTTATCAGCATTTACAACAGCGATAACAGCTCCTTCAGTAGATTCTCTGTCTGAACGGTTCGCTGCAACTTTCTGTCCTTTTTTACGTAAGTTTTCGATAGCTAAATCGAAATCCCCATCAGCTTCAACCAATGCTTTTTTACAATCCATCATACCAGCACCGGTAATTTGTCTTAATTTATTTACGTCTGCAGCAGTAATATTTGCCATTTGAATGTATTATTTTAAGTTAAAAAATGAAGTCGTTATGTTGATAGTAACTCCAAAAGTAAGCAACCACCAGCACAACGACTTTATCATAATGTTATTTTTATTCTTCAGTTGCAGTAGTTGTAGCTTCTGTTTGAGCAGCTGCTACTTCTCCAGCTGGTTGCTCGTCTTTGTCAGACTTTCTGTCAGAAAGACCTTCAATGATAGCACCACTTACTAAAGATAAAACTTTGTCGATTGATTTTGAAGCATCATCGTTAGCCGGGATAACATAGTCAACCTGACGTGGGTCAGAGTTGGTATCTACCATAGCAAAAACTGGAATGTTTAATTTTTGTGCTTCTTTTACAGCGATGTGTTCCGCTTTGATATCCACTACAAACAACGCAGCTGGTAATCTAGTCATGTCTGCAATAGAACCTAAGTTTTTCTCAAGTTTTGCACGAAGACGATCTACCTGTAAACGTTCTTTTTTAGATAATGTCATGAAAGTACCGTCTTTCTTCATTTTATCGATAGAAGCCATTTTTTTAACAGCTTTACGGATAGTAACGAAGTTGGTTAACATACCACCTGGCCATCTTTCTGTGATGAAAGGCATGTTAGCAGCCGTAGCTTTTTCTGCAACGATATCTTTTGCTTGTTTTTTGGTAGCAACGAAAAGGACTTTTCTACCAGATGCAGCGATTTTTTTCAAAGCTTCATTCGCTTCTTCGATTTTAGCTGCAGTTTTATATAGATTGATAATGTGAATACCATTACGCTCCATATAGATGTAAGGAGCCATGTTTGGGTCCCATTTTCTAGTCATGTGTCCAAAGTGAACACCTGCTTCTAGTAATTCTTTAACTTCTACTTTGTTTGCCATTTTGTAATAGTTTACGTTCTGTTGTATTAGCAATGGTAGAGTAGCGATTTCATCAGTCCCTTGGGATGCTGAAGCTCAGGTCTCAGCCATTTAGATGCTAAACTAATTCCTACCTCAATAGGAGAGCAACAAAAACTTAGTTTTTTTAATAATAAATAAATATTAACGTTTAGAGAATTGGAATCTCTTACGAGCTTTCTTCTGACCGAATTTCTTACGCTCAACCATACGAGGATCTCTTGTTAGTAATCCTTCTGGTTTTAAGATAGCTCTGTTTTCAGCTTCAACTTCACACATTGCTCTTGCAATAGCCATACGTACAGCTTCAGCCTGACCAGTTGTTCCTCCACCGTATACATTTACTTTTACGTCAAAGTTAGAAGCGTTCTCTGTTAATGTTAGAGGTTGCATAACTTTGTACTGTAATGTAGCCGTTGGGAAGTAAGTTGTAAATTCTTTTTTGTTTACTGTGATGTTTCCAGTTCCTTCTGTAACATATACACGAGCAACAGCGGTTTTTCTTCTACCGATTTTGTGAATAACTCCCATTACTTTAGATCGTTTAAGTTAACGGTTTTAGGTTGTTGTGCATCATGTTTGTGCTCAGAACCTACATATACATTTAAATTTCGGAATAATTCTGCACCCAATTTGTTTTTAGGTAACATTCCTTTTACAGCTTTCTCTACTAATAATGCAGGATTTTTTTGTTGCATTACTTTAGCAGATAAACTTCTTTGACCACCTGGGTAACCTGTGTGACGGATATATGTTTTATCCTCAAGTTTGTTACCTGTTAGGTTGATTTTTTCTGCGTTGATAACAATTACGTTATCTCCACAGTCCACGTGCGGTGTATAACTTGGCTTGTATTTACCTCTTAAAAGCATTGCTACTTTTGAAGCAAAACGACCTAAGTTATGACCTTCAGCATCCACAACGATCCACTCTTTTTGAGCAGTTGCTTTGTTAGCTGATACTGTCTTGTAGCTTAAATTGTTCACAATAATTTATTTTAATTAAACATTCCATCCCCAATAAAGGGGTTGCAAAAGTACAATAAATTATTTTAAATACAAATGCTAGTCTAATAATATTTTATTGATTGATAATCAGTTGTGTTATTGCAGAATTTGCGATGATTTGGGAGCTGCATTTTTAAAATAAAATCTTTTTTGGAAAAGAATCGGGCTAAAAGCTGCAGAAAAGTGTGTTTTTTTGGGATTACTCTTTCATAAAACTGTATTTCGCATCGCCCTGTTTCAAAAGTAAGCCTTTTTCTTTAAAAAGAATTTCTATTCCGGCAGGGTCAAAAATAAATTCCGTATTGCTGATCGCATTCAGCGGAAACGGATTTTGCCCGGTAGCTTGTCCGGATAGCTGCCCGTTTTCTAATTTGATGGTCAGTTTGAGCGGAATTTGTTTTGAACTGTAAATTCCTTCGTATGATTTTAAGGTCTTTTCGGCTACGGCCACGGTTTTTAAGTTCGGGAAACGGTACGGCAGTTTGTAGTAAATGCTCAATATACCAATCGTAATATCGTTTTCGTTATAGTTGTTTCCGTTTATGATAAGCGAAAAGGCAAGCTTTTCACTGGCGTGATACCCGAGGCTGGATTTGAAACTTTCGATACTTCCGTTATGTCCCAGGAATTTTTTATCGCCAAAAGGGAATTGCAGTATTCCTTTTCCATAGCCATGCTCCATTTCGGTCATCTGGGCAAGGGAAGCCGGTTTTATCAGGGTTCCGTTAAACAGGGCATTAATGAATTGCGTTAAATCGGAAGGTGTGGAAATTAAAGCGTCTGAGGCGCCAATAGTACTTGGATCCCTGGCGGCTGTTCTGGTCCACTGATTGTTGGTAAAAGTATAGGAGAACGCTTCATCTTTTGCGGTTCCGTTCTTTTTAGGATAGTAGGTGTTTTTTAAACCTATTTTATTTGCTATACGGAAAGCGACATTGTCGCCATAACTTTTCCCGGTCAGCGATTCGATAATATAACCTAACAAAAGGTAGTTGGAATTGCTGTATTCTGCTCTGGTATCCGGTTCAAAAACCGGCTCACGGGAAGCGATCCGTTTCAGCATTTGTTTTTTTGTCTGCGGTGTCTGGGAATAGGTTTTAAAATCCGGATCGTTAGTATAATTGAACAGTCCGCTTTTGTGGTTCAGCAGCAGCCCGATAGTGATCTTGTCGGCATTGGGTATTTCCGGATAGAATTTGGATAGTTTGGTATCTAAGGTCAGTCGTTTTTCGTCTATTAACTGGAAGATTATCGTTGCCGTAAACATTTTTGTAATAGCACCGATTTTATATTTGGTGTCCGGATTTGCCACTGTCTTAGAGTCTGCATCGGCATATCCGTAATTTTTCTCAAAAACAACTTTTCCGCTCTCCTGAATGGTCAAAGCCCCCATAAACCTGTTGTTATCATTAAGATAGGTGAGCAGGCTGTCAATTTTATTGAAGCGTGTTTTCTCCTGTGCCACAACGGTTACTGAAAACAGGAAAAGGAAAAATACGATTGCTTTTTTCATAAAAAAGGGCTTTCGGAATAGGTTTCTTATTACACCCGAAAGTTACGTCAAAAATTATTGCCGGTCAATTTCAAAAATATAGTTTTCTTCTTTGAAGACTTTTTCCGTGTGAATGCACTGCATCCGGAGGCTGTTTCCGGCCGCTATTTTAGTGATGGTATCCAGTTCGCAATCTTCGGACAGGATCATATAGGTTTTGTTTGCCGGAGTTAAATAAGGTTTTAACTGGGCGAAAAGCTGTTCGAAGTAGTCGAAATTCTCGCCGCAATACCAGGCATTTTCAGCTATATTCTGTGGTGTTTTCGGGTAGTATGGCGGATTGATGACGATATAGTCAAAAGCGTGGTCTTTCAGATTTTGAAATAAATCGGAATGCAGTATGTTTATCGAAACGGCATTCCGGCAGCTGTTTTGCCGTAAGGCTTCAAGTGCAGCGGTATTGATATCGGTAGCCGTTACAACCGCTCCTTTTGTTGCTGCTAAAATGGAAATAATGCCGCAGCCGCAACCCAGTTCCAGAAAGGTCTTGTTTGCTAAAGGCTGGGGTTCGATAAATTGCAGCAGCAATTTGGTACTGATCGTGATAAAAGGCGGGAACACCGTTGGTACGACCTGTACAGTGATATTTTTATAATGGTATTTCCGGGGTTTGGAAAGGTATAAAGCACTCGCTTTTTTCAGAAAAGGGCTGACTATTTTTTGAATTAGTTTTCTCATTATTCCGAATAAAATCCTTCAATTTCCGGTTGGCGGTATTTCCATATTTTATGAAGTGCCTTGATTTCATAAGGATATTGGTAAAATCCGGTTTTGTACCGCAGTCCGGCGATGGTTTGCAGTAATTGTTTTTTTAAGCCCCTGATCCTGAAATCGGAAGCGGTGGGGTAATAACCGTTTAAAACCGTTTCAAAGTTTTTAATGGTATCGATCATATATGGTTTTAACCATGGAGTCAGCGGATTTTTGCGCAGGTCGAAGTTTTCCCAGCTTGGCGAGATCCAGTCTTCCAGGTGCTCCGGAAAGGAAAATCCGGCATCGAGAATCTGCTGATACAGTTCGGAACCTTCTGTAGGAACCGGGCTGTACAGGTAAATTATGATTTCGGCTTTGGGGTTAATGGTTTTTATTTCCCGTATAAAGTTGATGTCCCATACAATCTGGTCGTAAACCTGTTTTTCTGTTGCAGCGGGCATTCCCAGTACAAAGGAAAGTTCCGGTACGATGTCTACATTTTTCATCCGCAATACAAAATCCTTAATCATCTTTCCGGATTGGGTACCGCCTTTATTCATTTGTTTGAGTATCTCATCGTTACCGGTTTCGGCACCTAAAAAGATCATTTTGCAGCCTGCCTTACGCATCAGCCGGAGTTCATCGTCCGAATACATGTTGATCGTGTCGATCCTTCCTTCGCCCCAATAGCTGATGTTGTCATTTAAAATGAGCTCGGAAAATTCGAGTACTCTCTTTTTAGAGGTAAAGAAGTTATTGTCGTGAAATTCGATGGCGTCAATGTTGTATTTTTCCTTGAAATATTGTACGTCTTCATAAATACGGGAAGCTGACATGCCTTTCCATCGGGCATTGTAGATAGGGACAACGGCACAGAACGAACAGGAAAACGGACAGCCCATGCTGGAATGGTAGGACAAGGTTTTGTTACCCATGAATGTCTTGGCCAGATAGTTTCTGACCGGGTAAAACGTATTGAGGTATTCATACGGAAACTTCGGCAGTGTGTCCTGATCCAGTAAGGCTTCAACGGCCGTTTTGGTAATATTGTTCTCCGGGTTTTTATAGATAAGGTTTTTGATGAGTACGACACGGTCGGTCACTTCATTCTCGATTGCCTGAATCAGCTCGGGAAAAGTTCTGTCGCCGGGACCGTTAATAATATAATCCACATAACCGGAATTTAGCGCTACTTTGTATTGATTGGAAGCAAAATAGCCGCCCCAGACGGTTATGATATCCGGAAATGTTTCTTTTATTTTTTTGGTAAACGGAATCGCCTGCCGCAATTGCGGGCCGGGCATGACCGTTGCTCCGAAGTATTTGAATTCGCCGGTTTTAAGATAGTTTTCAATGGTTTTCCACGGGTCTTTTTCCAGATTTCCGTCTATAAACACATAATCATAAAGCCCATGAATGGAGGCACCAACCTGTAATATAGAATTGGGAATGCGGTGCTTTCCGTTAGCACTTCTCGGATTGAATAATATGACTTTATTCTTTTTCAACTTATCGGAATAGTGTTGTTTTGTCGGTAATCAGTAATATAATAATCTGCGCAATTGCGGCACCCAAAAGCGCACCGGTCATTCCGTGGTTTAAATATAGCAATATTGTCGATACAACCGCATTAACAACGGCACCAACCAGTAAAATTTTTATAACGCTTTTTTCTTTGTATATTTTGAAGAGTTCCACAATTTTAATGCCATAGCTAAAAGAGGGATAAATGTATAAAAAAGCAATACCATAAAACCAGAAGGAAAGCCTGAGCCTGAGATAATAGTGTACAATCAGGTAAATAACAGCCAGCGCGCAGGGAACGAGCAGCAGTCCTAATAATTGGAGTTTTCGCTGGATTTTTAAAATGACCGTTTCGTTATTGCGGTAAATGTTTTTAGTGAAAGGGGCATAGATAAAAGCGGCCAGCGACATGGCAAAAACCAGAAGACTGTTGATGATCTGGTAATTGGCAATCACGGTTTTGTTTTCGAAATAGTCCACTAAATACACATCTATTTTGGAAGTGAAGAAACCCAGAACGGATAGCAGGAAAAAAGGCAGCGCTGTTTTAAAATAGGAAAAATCCATTTTCATGTTTTTCACGGAAAGGTATTTTTTGAATAACAAAAAGTACAGCAGGCCTCTTACAAACTGATAAAAGCTATAGCTAACCAGCAGTGAATAGATTCCGAAATCGTTTTTCAACACATAAAAAGGAAGAAGAAAAATCAGGAAGCCGATGCATTCAATACTAATGGAAGCATTGAATTTCTTTTCATACACCACCAGTGCTTCTGTGGAATGATTAAAGTAACGCCCGAGTATCCAGATAAAAATATAGAAGGTGTAAGGCAGCGGAAAGAAAAACATGCTGCCTGCCGAAAACAGGAATACAAAAGGCAGGCGGGTGTATAATATTCCGGAATAGTTCTTTTTGATCTTATTCGGAAGCAGGCTGAACAGCCGGAGTAAATATTCTTTGTTGCCCCAATTGATGATCTGGACGGTGAACAGCGTGTACAGCAGTATGGAAACAAAAGCACCCCATATTTCTTTTTGCGAAAAATGAATAACCAGGAAAGGAACCGCCATGCCAAAAGCTGAGATGATCAGCTGCCGGATGGTATTGCTGGATATATGTAATAGCTTAGGGTTTATTTTTGTGGCCAATTCCGTTTTTGTTTTAGGGTGAAAAGCTGTTTGAGGTTACTCTGTTTTTAGTACCCGTAAGGTATAAAAACCAATTCCTCGGTTGTAATCGGATAAATAGATCAGGGTTTTGTTATTGACTAGTAGGGCATTGGTTTTATTATCGTTGCCATAAGTGAGCTTTTTGCCATTGTGGTAAATCTGGTTGTTCCGGATCGTTGCCTCAGCCGTTTTTGATGCAGCTAACGGTATGGACATCCGGTTTTCACCATTTTCATTCCAGTAATAATAAGTCAGCCGGTTATCGGCAATGGTATATTTATAAATAAGAATCGGGCTTTTTGCAGGTAGCAGCCCCGTTGCGTCTGCAGGGCGCATGGTATGGATGCTGTAATAGCTCACCCCGGAGGCCAGTACTAAAACCAGCGGACTCCATTTCCAGTTGACGGTACTTTTTTCGGAAAGCAGGTATAGTATAAAAAACAACAGGAATAGTAATAAACGGCAGTAGCTGACCGGAAAGCTACTGTTTGTGAAAAAATGTAAAGGCCAGTTGCAGCTGCCGCAAAGCAATAGTATAAAGCCGCATTTTACGATAGGACTGCTGTTGGTATTCACAATACTAAAAAACGGAAAAAGCAGCAGTATAAACGTATAGGTGCTGCCATAGGGAGAAAGCAGCAGCATGATGATGATCCAATAGGAAAAAACAAAAAGCGTATTCTTCTTTATTTGAGTTATGTAGTACCCCATGAATACCAGGCCAAGCTTAAAACTCATTAACAGTAAGTGAAACAGAAACGGGTTATTGACTGCCGGGTAGGGATTTTCGATGGCGTCGGTAATAAAGATACGTTTCAGAAACATATAAACCGATTGGTAATTGTCTACAAAAGCAGTTGCTATTTCGCCGTTCGAAGCTTTTGGAAGTACTTTTTCAAAAAAGAAAAACCAGACCTCAACACCGTTTAACAATACGGAACCAATTGTTAAGAGGGCACAGCAAAAAATAAGGTATGCAGCCGGTTTATAAGCTTTTTTAAACAGCAGGAAAGCAATTAGCATTACCGGGAAGACCTTAATCAAAACGGCCATGCTCCAAAACAAACTCATCCGGAACAGCTGTTTTTTTTCATAAGCGAGCCATCCTTCGGCTAACAGAAAGAATAATAAAAAATATAACTGACCGAATAACAGGTTGTTTTTAACCGGAAGGAAAAACAGGACCGGTATGATAGCGGCATAAACGGGTTTTATCTTATAAAAAGCGACAAGCCGGCTGGTACTGTACAGGAATAAAAAGGTACTGAGCAGGTTGAATATGAGCTTGGCGGTAAAAGGATCTAAAAAATGAAACGGGTAAAAGAGGATAGTCAGGAACGGCGTATTGGGCGCATAACTTAAAAAAAGGGATTCATATCCTAAAGCGGCAATGTCCCGGTTAAAAATATAAGGAAAGTACATGTCGGCAGTGAACGTTCCCTGAGCAAAGAAATAGCCCCCGAAATAGTAGTTCCCGAAATCATGCAACGAAAAACCGGTGGCTTTAACAATATAAAAACCGCACAGCAATAGCAGTGGCAGCAGGCCGTAATATTTTCCTGTTAGTGCTTTCATAACCGGTTAAAAATTGAAAATGAAAACAAACCGGTTTTTTGCAGGGCATAGCTAAAAGAAACCCTCAGCACACCGAGGCCATAAATAACGCTTCGTTTAAAATTAATGGACGATGCATCTTCAAAATAATGTGTAGGGCAGGAAATTTCACCAATACGGGCATTGATAAAACAGCACTGTGCCAGTATTTCATTGTCAAACACAAAATCGTCTGAGTTCTTTTCAAAATCAATCTGCTGTAAAACCGACGCTTTATAACAGCGGTATCCGGTATGGTATTCCGATAATTTCTGGTTCATAAGCAGATTCTGAAAAAAGGTGAGCAGCCGGTTGGCTATGTATTTATAAAACGGCATGCCGTTTTTTAAGGCGCCTTTGCCTAAAATACGGGATCCCAGTACCACATCATACAAATCGGTAACGACCATGTTTACCATCGAAGGGATCAGTTTTGGCGTGTACTGGTAATCGGGATGCAGCATGATGATAATATCGGCCTGCAAGGCTAATGCTTTTTTATAACAGGATTTCTGATTGGCGCCATATCCTTTGTTGCGGTCATGGGCAATAATGTGCTGTATTCCTAACTTTTTGGCAACAGCAATAGTGTCGTCCTTACTGAAATCGTCTGTTAAAATGATGTCGTCTACGATATCAAAAGGGATTTCGCTGTAGGTGCGTTCAATGGTTTTTGCGGCATTGTAAGCCGGAAGGACAACTATTATTTTTTTATTGTTTACCATAAATCAGTTGATATAATTGACTTCATTCGGAGATTGCTCCCTTACATGATCGGAAACTGCCAGTCCCTGAAAAGGAGCCAGCGCTTCAACATCTTTCCGGTTGTACAGATTGCCCAGAAAAGGAAATTCCGGATACACATGCGTTGTGAGTCCCGATAATCTGCTTTGCACCTCAGCCAGCGGGAGATTCCATTCGAGGCTTAGTCTTTCGGCAGAAGGTTCCATAAAGGAAATATATAACAATTCTGTTAAAGTGTGCTGCTGGGTCTGGGAAAAATCAATCTCACCGGACAGGCTGTTCTTTATCGCATTATGGGAAACCCTGTAATTGAGCAGGGTATTCTGGAAATCATTGTAGGACAGATAGCCGTTGTAATTGTTCTGAATACTAAAAAGCGGCTGTATGGAGGATTCATGACACCACATGCATTTGGCCGGTTTGCCGGCATTTGAGTGTACCGGATCGGCATTGTTTTTTCGCTGTCCGTTCGGGTCGAAAATGCCAAAGCGCAATTGCCCGTTTTCCAGCAGTTCTATTGTTTCATATTCCAGTACCGTTCCGTCTGCCGGATTAATTTCGGAAGAAACAAACAACTGGTTTAAGCCGTTTTGTTCTGAAAACCGGATTATCCGGTGCTCCAGTGAAACGCCCGAATCGTTTACATATCCTTTTTCGGGTTTTAGGGTGTACTTGTTAAGAAGGGTGTTCAGATTTTCCGGTACTCCGGCAATTTTATAGTAATGTTCGGATGATCCTAAAAGCAGCGATACATACCGTCCTAAGTCGATTGTGCCGGTAAGCTGGTATTCGGGAGTGTTTTTTAAAGTTTCATGCAGCTGATGGAGTTTGTTTTTTGCATTTTCGGAAAACCCCAGCTTGTTTAGATCTATCGCAATGCGATTGCCGCTGGCGGTTATACCGTTAGCATTGGCAGGCAGTTTGGCACCTATATAGGATAATGCCCATTTCAGACCGATAACGGAAGTGTGGATGTCGTCATTTTCATAAGCCTTATTCCATTTCAGGAATAGTGACGGGTCGTTGGTTTCCAATAGATCCGAATAGGTCTCACTAACACAGGAGAGGAATATAAAGCTAAAAAGGAGTATTATTTTTTTCATTGTTGCTGCGGGTTATGGCGGGTATTGCTAATCTTATAAAGGTAATAATCGGTATTCCGGACAATAGCTTCCTGTAGTTTTGTTAATTGCTCCACTTTTAAATGATGCCGGTCGCTGATGCCGGCCGGGTTTTCAAGGATGTTTTTTTTGCTGATAAAGATAAAAGGCGTGCTGATGTTTGTATCGGCCGAGAGTATCGTAAGGATTTGTTCGCCGGAAAGCTGCGTGTCACACCGGAAACTCCAGTCGCAAAAACTCTGACGGCTTTTCTGGCAAACAAAATAAGGTTTCTGATTCAGGTAAGGCGCGATGATGGTTCCTTCACAAAACAGGGTCACCACTTCCAGATGGGACAGTTTGTTCCGGTTTAAAAAACCGACTACGGCTTTACCGGAGGAAAAAGGTTCTTTATAATCGACGGTACAGGCCAGGATACCGCTGCAAAACTGAATGATCAATATTGCGTAAACAGTTGTTTTTTTTAACAGCTCTACGGTAATGTTTCCGGAAGTTCCGGCCTGTTGATAATACCGGTCGATCCATAAGGCAATGACAATAATGAGGTAGGTGATTCCGTCAAACCGCGTGGCACCTGTCTGGGTAACGAAGAAAAAGAACTGCACGCCAATTAAGGCGGTATAGGTAAAGAACAGCGTATTTTTTCTTTTGTAGAAAAACAATAGCGGCAGGAAATAGAGTAAAGCGCCTACTAATAAAGCCAGCGTTTTGCTTGTGTTTACAATCCAGTTGGAATTCCAGAAATGAATGGTGCTAAAGTCAGGGATGGTGACGATGCCTTTGAACAGTGAGATAAAACCTTTGATGAATTTTTCATAGAAAGGAATGTCGGCTACTCTCTGTTCAAAAGCATGCAGATCGGAAGGGATTACCTGTATGAATAGCAGCAGCAATCCTAAAAAGAATATCGTATATCCCCAATAATGCGTCGTTTTTATTTTTCTGTTTTCATAGATAAAGGTCAGCAGCAGCGCACAGCTGATCGTTGCAAACAGAAGATGAATATTTGCCGCGATAATGAGGTACAGGCAGTACAGCGTGAACTTTTCGTTTCGCTGCCTGTAAATGCTGCAGGCTAAAAACAGGAATAATATCCCGATGTTGTAATTCCGGCTGATAATGTTGTATTCGAACAGGAAGAAATACCCGAAAATAAAAAGGGTTTTAAAGACCAATGAAAAAGGGGCTTTCTTTACAAAAACGCTAACGGCAATAGTGGATACAACAATATGAAAAAACTGCATCCAGAACGGATTTGCGGTAAAACGGCTAATCATAAAAAGGAGTATGTTCCAGGCAACGGGATGCCCTTCGTTTTTCCTGTTTTGCAACAATTCCGAAAAACTGCTGCTATCCCGTGCCAACAGCCAGTGATGTGCTTCGTCCAGCCAGAGCTCATGATGGAGAATACCAATAAGGCTTACAGCAAAGTACAATGCTATAATACAGATCAGGTATTTTGCTTCGGCTTTTTCCGTTATCATCAGTGTCTGTTTATACTATTTGCTAATCATCATTAGTCCTCCGGCCAAAAGGGATTTTACCTTCAGCTTTAAAATCTTAACGGGATTCCTGTTTTCCTTTTTAATGAGCTCGCGGTAAAATTCGACTTCGTTAACCACTTTGCTCACGGCATAATCATAGAATTTCCGGGAATAGGTTCTTTTAAAATCAATTTGCCGGTCGGTTGAGGTTTCCCAGTCCGGTTTGATGGTAATGTTGCTTTCGATCTCGTCATAAAGGGATGTCCCTTTAATCGGGTAGGCCACCGTTATGGTATATTCTGTCGGGTTGGCTTCTTTTAAATATTGAATGGTTTTGTAAATATCGGTTTTGTCTTCACCCGGATAGCCCACCATAATAAACGTTCCGGTTTCGATACCCAGTGCATTTGTTTTCTGTATGGCTTCTTTTACGACGTTAACATCAACACGGCGGTCCATCAGGTCGATTATTTTCTGCGAACCGCTTTCGGCGCCAATCCAGATCCGGTAGCAGCCGGCTTCTTTCAAGAGGGTCAATATCGCATCGTTGAGCCTTTCGGCACGGGTGATGCATTCAAAAGGAATAACCGCCTTTTGGGCAATGACCTCATCGTGAAACTCCGTCAGCCATTTGTGGCTCACGGTAAATACATCGTCTACAAACCAGATGCTGTCCGGATTGTATTTTTCTTTTAACAGCAG
The DNA here is from genome assembly GCF_013389455.1 of Flavobacterium inviolabile. Lineage (NCBI taxonomy): Bacteria > Pseudomonadati > Bacteroidota > Flavobacteriia > Flavobacteriales > Flavobacteriaceae > Flavobacterium > Flavobacterium inviolabile. The sequence continues at coordinate 1,167,180 of NZ_CP058278.1, forward strand.
CATTTCTGCCGCAACCTGCTGTGCAGGCCTTCTGCGGTAGCTTTGCCCGTAAACGGCCGTACTGCACCATTTGCAGGTGTAAGGGCAGCCTCTCTGGGTGGAAATGGTCATCGAGCTTTTGCCGTGATTTGTTTTCCAGGTTTCTAAATATTTTTCAATAGGAACGGCTTCGCGGTTGGGTATCGGCAATTCGTTAAGCTCTTTGAACTTTGTCCGGGCTTTGGTTTTAACCACGACATTGTTTTCCAGATAGGCAATGCCGTCAATACCGGAATAACCGGTGTTGTCCATGATCGCATTGTAGAGCTGGTATGCGGTTTCTTCTCCTTCGCCAATGATCAGGAAATGAGCCCCGGTATTCAGGTAGTTCTCACAGTTATAGGTAATGTCCGGACCGCCCAGTATGATTTTCGGGAATCCGTAGCGGGAATCGGTAAGCAAGATCCGGATCAACTGAATGACTTCAATTTTGGTCATCAGATTGGTATAGATCGCAATGACCTTCGGCTGCATTCCGGCAATAAAGCGAAGCTGTTCTGTTTGGGTATAGAAAGTGCTGTCGTACACTTTGTTGTCGATGCCGCGTTCTAACAAATAGGCAGAAATATAGAGCAGCCCTAACGGCGGATAGGGCTTCATTATTTTCTGTTCTTTCGGGTCATCGGTAAGATAGTACCCATGTGTCAGCAGAATACTCATCGCTTTTGTAATGCTATAAAATAATGGTCGGCATAACGGGCGGTAAAGCTGAGGTTCTTTGCCTTGTTTTCCAGATAGTTCAGTAAGGCGGTTGTTTTGGGCTTACCGCTTATGAATGTTTCCAGATAAGAAGGCGGAACAAACAACCCAACCGGTTTTACCGTGGTTATGGTAAAATGTTCTTCCGACAGTTTTTTAATATCGTTTGGATTATAATAATAGGTGGCAATCTTTTCTCCGTCCACATTGGCAAGAACCTTTTCCTGCTTTCTGCGGAAAATATTGCCGGATTGTCCTTTTAAAAGAAAATAGCCTTGCTCCCAAAGGGTGTTTTTGGGCATGATCACCAGAAGCAGGCTTCCGTTTCGGGGCAATAAGGATGCTGCATTAGCAAAGAAATTCTTTAATTCTCCGGGCGACAAACAGTTTAAACCGCCAAAATCGGAAAAGATACAATCAAATTGTGCCGAAGGGAAAACCGCCGGCAGCGCATTAATGTCGGCCTGGCGGAAAGTGATATTCTCAGCCTGCTTTTTTTGTTGGGCAACCTGTATCATTTTTTCCGAAATATCGGTAGCCGTAACCCGGTAACCTTGCCCGGCAAGCCAGAACGCATCTTCACCGGTACCGCAGTTTATTTCCAGAACAGACCGGACAGATTGGTTGTTTAAGCAATTGCTGAGGTGACCGTAAACATAACTGCGCTGTAATTTGCCAATGACCGTATTGGTAAACGTTACATCATAGGTAGATGCGGCTATGTCGAATGTTGCCTTCATGATTTTGCCAATGCTTTTATCCGGTAACGATCAATATAGGTACTGGGAATATAATACCCTAATTTTAATATGGATTTGAGCTGTGTCCGGTTTACGGAATCGTTAAATATATTTTTCAGAAAACTGATGCCCTGGCTGATGCGGTATTCCTTATGCACCAGGCGTTGCAGTTTCCGGTAATATTCGGAGGAGTAGGTGCCGTGAAACATCATGTCCAGATCATCAGAATCGGACCAGTTGGATTTGAGTTTCAGGTCTTCTTTAACCTTGTCGTAAAATTTGGTTCCCGGAAGCGGGTAGGATACCGAAATGCCAATATTGTCCGGCAGCAGTTCCTTAACCATCGCAATGGTTTTTTGAATGTCCTCCTGGTTTTCGGTCAGGTAGCCAAACTGGAGAAAGAACGCCACGCTCACTTTTTTGCTTTTGAGCAATCGGGTCGCTTCATATATCTGGGCTACCGTAGTTCCTTTGTCCATCGCATCCAGGATTTTCTGGGAAGCGCTTTCGGCACCTACCCATACTTCTTCCAGACCGGATTTTGCCAGGACAGAAATCGTATCTTCTTTTAATAATAAATCCACCCGGCTCTGTATGTAGTAGCGGATGGTGATTTTCTGCCTGTCCAGTTCTTTTCCGAATTCCTGTACCCAATTGGGTTTTAATCCGAAAATGTCATCACACATCCAGAATCGGGAAACCCCGAACTGTTCTTTTAAATAAGCGATCTGCCGCACGATATATTCCGGCGAATGGGCATTGTAGCGATTGCCGTAAATTGGCTTGGCGCACCAGTTGCATTTATACGGACAGCCTCTGGTGGTGGCAATATTCAGGGTAAAAGGATATTTGCTTTTTTGCCAGATGGCTTTATAGTCAGGAATATTTACCAGGTCCCATGCCGGCTGCGGCAATTCGTCCAGGTGCTGAATAACTGTTCTTTTGGGGTTTATACGGGTGTGCTGCGTGTCGGGGTCTTTAAAAATAATCCCGCTCAGACTGGCAGCCGTTTGTTTGCTGTCTAAAGCTTTTATAAGCTCCAGCAGGCTGTATTCGCCTTCACCCTGTAGAATATAATCGGCGCCTTTTTCCAGGTATTTTTCATAATGATCCGTCGAATCGGAACTGCAGACAATCACAATGGCGTGATGTTGTTTCCCGATGGCGATCATTTCAAAACAGGCTTCTCTCATTTTAGTGAGGCACATTTTGGTCAGGTAATTAAAACCGTCGTCATAAATAACCAGGTAATCGGGCTGAAACTGTTGTAATTTGGGAATGACAGACAGCGGACTGTCTAATAAATTGGTGTCGAACAAGTCAACCTTATAGCCGTTCTGTCGCATTAACGAAGCTGCATAAAGCGTTCCCAAAGGCGGAAAAGGCGTTTTGTTTTTCCATTGCTTCGGATCCAGCCTGTAATAATAAGAATGCGAAAAAAGGATGTCAGACATGTTCTTTGGTTAATTGGATATTGTGTGCGGTATATAATTCTTCGTATTTCCGGTTTAAAGCGTCAATGACTCTTTTCTGAAAATTGGAAGGATGGTGTTTGGACACTCTTTTTGATGATTTGAAAGCGATGGAAAATTCGGAAGCCAGTTTTTTCTCGAATTTCACTTTCCAAAATGAAAAAGTAGTGGTAAAGGTCATTTTCTCTACTTTCTTTCCAAAGGAACCGGAAAGCAGGTTTTCAACGGCGCGGACAATTCGTTTTTTAACAACGGGTTTTATTTCTGCGTCTTTTTTCTGATGGTTTGGAAAATAGTCGGTTACCCAGCGGTTTTGTTCAAAAAAAGCAGTCAGCATTTCTTTTCCGTGTAACGGTACTAAAGTAGCAATTTCGGTGGCTGTAAACCTGTTTTTTTCTTCTATTTCAAGATTGTCGGCTGTAATGAAGTAATTCATACAGAAATATTTCCTGGAATTGAACAGGAATAATTTTTTATAGGCTACCAGGAAAGTCCGGCAGGTCCAGAGGTGTTCCGGTTTAACGATTATAAAATAGTCGATATCACTTTTGCTGTCAAAATATCCTTTTGAAAGCGATCCGGAAATGGCAACGGCTTCTACAAAAGGAAACCACGAACTGATAAAATGGGCTTTTTTTTGTGCGGTTCCCAGTGCTTTGACGGCATTCCGGTTACCTGTTTCGCGTCTTTTAATGTGTTCGGAAGTCAGGTTGATATGGTAGTAGGAATCGGTTTTGGTGATGATTCCGCTTGCTAAAGCCTGTTCTATTTCGCAGTCAAAATCATTTCTGTTCTCATGATCGGAGAAAGAATAGATTTCCTCTAATTTCAGAGGGTGATTAAAAATCGAAAAATAGAGAATAGGCTTTAATATCTTCAAAGTAAAAGATTTTGCTATTAATAATATGTTTGTTGAACCGTATTAAAATTAGCAAAATCTTTTATTAAATATTAATTTTTTGATGATATGGTATGAAATAATTGGGAAACGGAAGGAGATTGTTCTAATGGGCTTGTAGCCAGTCTTTTCCGTGACCTAATTCTACTTTCAAAGGAACTTCCAGTATAAAAGCGTTCTCCATTTCGTGTTTGATCATTGGCTGAATTTTCTCCAATTCACTGTTGTGCACGTCAAAAACAAGCTCATCGTGTACCTGCAGCAGCATTTTACTTTTCCAGTTTTCGGCAATCAGGCGTTTGTGAATATTGATCATCGCTATCTTGATAATATCGGCAGCACTACCCTGAATAGGGGCGTTAACGGCATTTCGTTCGGCGGCACCTCTCACAACGGCATTCGCAGAGTTGATGTCTTTTAAATAACGGCGTCTGCCCAAAACGGTTTGTACATAACCGTGATTTCTGGCAAATTCCATTTGTTCCTGGATATAGGCTTTCAGTCTTGGATAGGTCTGGTAATAGGTGTCAATAAGTTCCTTACTTTCGGAACGGCTCAGAGAGGTCTGATTGCTCAAACCAAAAGCAGATACACCATATATGATCCCGAAGTTAACGGTTTTGGCATGGCTACGCTGTTCGCGGGTTACTTCTTCCAGAGGCACGTTGAATACTTTTGCAGCTGTGGAAGCGTGAATGTCTTCTCCGTTCCGGAACGAATTGATCATGTTTTGTTCTCCGCTTAAGGCCGCGATAATGCGCAGTTCTATCTGAGAGTAATCGGCAGAAACCAGTGTGTAGTTTTCATCTCTTGCTACAAAAGCTTTCCGGATCTGACGGCCTCTTTCGGTACGGATCGGAATGTTTTGCAGGTTCGGATTGTTCGAACTCAATCGGCCGGTTGCGGCAACCGTTTGCATATAATCGGTATGCACCCGCTGGGTTACTTTGTCTACCTGGTTCGGTAACGCATCAATATAGGTGTTCTGAAGTTTAACCAATTGGCGCCAGTCCAGAATGTTTTTGACAATTTCATGTTCGTTGGCAAGGTAGCTCAGCACTTCCTCACCGGTTGCATATTGTCCGGTTTTGGTTTTCTTTTGTTTGGCTCCGCCAATCTTTAATTTATCGAAAAGGATATCTCCTAATTGTTTCGGAGAAGCCAGGTTGAATTTCTCCCCGGCAGTTTCATAGATTTGCTGTTCAAAAACTTTAATATCGTTATCCAGTTCTTTCGATAGCGATTTCAGAAAATCAACATCCAGACGGATTCCTTCGCGTTCCATAGCTGCCAGAACGGTAACCAATGGGATTTCAATGTCGTCAAACAGTTTTTTAGTACCTGTTTTATCCAGCTGTTCCGAGAATAGTTCTTTTAGCTGTAACGTAATATCGGCATCTTCCACAGCATATTCCTTAACATCTTCCAGTTCCACATCGCGCATGGATTTTTGATTTTTCCCTTTTTTACCAATCAGGGTTTCAATGGATTTCGGCGAATATTTTAAATAGGTTTCCGCCAGTACGTCCATGTTGTGGCGCATATCCGGATTGATCAGGTAATGGGCAATCATGGTGTCAAAAAGTTTTCCTTTTACAACCACATCATAATTGGACAATACTTTTAAATCGTATTTCAGGTTTTGCCCTATTTTGGTAATGTTTTCGTTTTCAAAGAACGGCAGCAGTTTTTCAAGCAGTGCTTTTGCTTCGTCCTGGTTTTCCGGAAACGGTACATAAAATCCTTTTCCTTTTTCGAAAGAAAAGGCAATTCCAACCAGTTCGGCATGTAAGGCATCGAGGCCTGTTGTTTCGGTATCAAAACATACTTCCGATTGCTGTAGCAGGTTTTGCAGCATTAGTTTAATGCCCAGGTCGCCTTGTACAATCTGGTAATTATGACTGGTGTTTTCTAATGTATTGTAGTAACTGTTGTGTGCCGCAGCGGCTGTTTCGGCCGGAGCCGCTTCACCAAATAATGAGAACTGGTCTTCGTTTTTAGCCGATTTCCGAGTGGTTTTGGAAACAGTCGATGCCGAAGGTTCTAAATTATTGGTATTGATTTCGTCAAATTCCGATCCGTCGGCAAACAGTTTGTCGAACTGTTCTTTCATTCTCCGGAATTCCAGTTCCTGGAATATGGCTTCCGTTTTTTCAACATCCGGACGGGACAGTTCAAAGTCTTTTTCATCAAAAGTTACCGGGCAGTCCAAAAGGATCGTTGCCAGTGTTTTGGACATGATCCCTTTTTCGGCATTGGCTTCGATATTCTCTTTCATTTTTCCTTTCAGCTCATGGGTATTGGCCAAGAGGTTTTCCATAGAACCGTATTCTTTCAGTAATTTTTTGGCTGTTTTTTCGCCCACTCCCGGTAGTCCCGGAATATTGTCGACAGCATCACCCATCATGCCCAGGAAGTCGATTACCTGTTCCGGTCTTTCAATTTCAAATTTTTCAAGTACCTGAGGAACACCCCAGATCTCGATATCATTCCCCATTCGTGCCGGGCGGTACATAAAAATATTTTCGGAAACCAGCTGTGCAAAATCTTTATCGGGCGTAACCATATAAACCGTATAGCCTTCTTTTTCGGCTTGTTTTGCCAGTGTTCCGATCAGATCATCAGCTTCATAGCCCGGTAATTCCATAATGGGAATATGCATGGCTCTTAAAATTTCCTGTATGTAGGGAACGGCAATTTTTATCGCTTCGGGAGTTTCATCACGATTGGCTTTATATTCCGGAAACATCTGGTTTCTGAAATCACTTCCGCCTTTGTCAAAAGCAACAGCCAGATAACCCGGTTTTTCTCTTTTAATAACATCCATCAGGGAATTCATGAATCCCATAACAGCTGAAGTGTCTAATCCTTTGGAGTTTATGCGGGGATTTTTGATAAAAGCATAATAGCCGCGAAAGATTAATGCATAAGCATCAAGAAGAAAAAGGCGTTTTTGTTGTGACATGATAATGATATTTGAATGTAAAAATAAGGAATCCAATATTTATAGGATTCAATACCCCGGAAATTTTATTGGCAATCGCATTTATTATGGGGATTATTCTGTAATTTTAATAGATTTTAATGCTATTATCCGTATGAATATTATTGTTGTGGAAGACCATCAGGAATTAGCCGGGGAGCTTATGCGTTTCCTGACCGATAGCGGCTATATCTGTACGGTAAAAAAGAACTGCAAAGCGGCACTCGATGAAATTGACAGAAACGAATATGATGTGATGTTGCTGGATTTAGGACTGCCGGACGGCGACGGTCTGGATTTGCTAAAAACCATCCGGAAGAATAAATCGAAGATGGGCATTATTGTAATCACTGCCAGAGGAGAACTGGATGACCGGATCAATGGTTTTCATCTGGGAGCAGACGATTACCTGACCAAACCGTTTGCATTGACGGAATTGAGCGCCCGTTTGTTTGCCGTGATCCGCCGGATACACGGTTTTACAATGAATGAACTGCCGATTCACGGTTTCCGGATTCAGTTGCAGGATTATAAAGTCCGGCACGGGGAACAGTCGATTAGCTTAACAAAAAAGGAATTTGACGTTTTTCAGTACCTGGTGCTCAACAAAAACAGGGTGGTTACCCGTTTGCAGCTCACAGAGCATATCTGGGGCGATATACTGGAAATCAATTCCGATTCCAATTTTATAGACGTGCATGTCCGAAACCTGAGGAAAAAACTGGAAAAACACGAAAAGCTGGATTGGTTTGAAACGGTCCGGAATGTAGGATATCGCATTAACGAATGAACAGCCGATGAAATTTAAACATCAGATCGCGACCTTTAGTATTCTCACCAGAATTACACTTATTGTAGTGTTGTGGTTTGCCTTGCCGATACTGGTTGAAAAAGTGGTTTTCCGGCATATCACGACCAGCTTAACGGAGAAAAAGCAGAAGTTTATCAAGAACCTTAATAATGAGGAGATCAATGATTTTTTGTCGAACAATACAATGGACGATACCTATGCCAGTTTTTCCAACCTGCACAGCGAGTTTTTGCAGCTGTCCCGTATTCCCGACAGTGTAAAGGTGGAACCGAAAACGGTTTTTATAACGGCACCCAGAATTATTGAAAAGGAAAAGAACGAATACCGCATACTGCAGTATTTTTTTAAATATGAAGGCAAATCATATCTGCTGGAAATAGGGAATAACCTGGCTCAGGTAAAGGATCTGTATTTTGTGATCCGTTCTTTTACCGTAGCCGTACTGATAGGTCTGGTCTTGCTGACCTTTTTGTTTGAGGCTTTTTTTATTGATTACCTGTTACGGCCGTTTTACCGTATTATCGACAGAAAAATCAGGTATATTGATAATCCGGAAGCGTTTAATTATGAAATGATTCCGTCACATTCCGATGATTTTAAAGAACTGGATACGGCCTTGAATCAGATGATGGGCAGAATGCAGGATGTTATTAATAAAGAGAAACAGTTTATTGCGAATGTGTCGCACGAATTGCTAACGCCGATCGCGATCCTGAGAAGCCGGTTTGAAAACCTGCTGGTAAACGAATCGATTAACGATGAAGGACTCGACAAAATAGTCAGTTCGCTTCGGACTTTGGATACCTTAAAAAAGATTATCAATAATCTGTTGCTGATTTCCAGGATTGAGAACAATCAGTTTCAGGCCGATGAAACGATCGCGTTGCAGGAATTGCTGAAAGAATTGCTTTTGGAACTGGAGGACCGGATCAGGGACCGGAACATTACCGTTATAAATACAATGAGTACGTCCTATTCATTCCAGGGGAATAAAACACTTATTCATATCTTACTGTTCAATATACTGGTGAATGCTATAAAGTATAATAAAGAAGGCGGAAAGATAATTCTTTCGGATGCTTTTGAATCCGGGATATACCGGTTTTCGGTTTCCGATACCGGCTGCGGAATTGATCCGGAACAGGTTTCGAAGCTTTTTAATCGTTTTGCCCGGATGAATTTAAAAGTGGAAGGACAAGGACTTGGGCTGGCTATTGCGCATACGATAGCGCATTTTCATCATATTGAGATTGCGGTAACCTCAGAGCCGGATAGCGGCAGTGTTTTTTCACTGCTTTTCCATTTACCGGCAAAAAGCTAAATAAAAGTTAATTTTTCCGGGAAGGATAAATCTTCATTTTAGCTTCATTTTCGCGATATAACTTTGACTCATAAATTAATCATTAAAACTTTTATATCATGAAAAAATTAATGCTAGTTGCTGTATTACTAGGATCTGCAGCAATGACTTTCGCTCAAACTGAACCAGCAAAAACAGTTAAAACACACAAACACGCTAAAACCGAAATGAAAGCTGAAGCTAAAAAAGAAGAGGCTAAAAAAACGGATGCTAAAGCAGAGAATTCAAAAATGAAATCAGAGAAAAAATAATTGTTTTTCTCGCTATAAAATATCAAGAGGCTGATTGTACAATCAGCCTCTTTTATTTGAGGTGTTTTCTTTCACCTTATTGTTTTACTACTTTCTGGGAGTAGGTTTCACCGTTTTCACCATCTATTTTCAGGATGTATATTCCTGCTGCCAGACTGGAAAGATCGATTGATTTCGATTTCGCAACGATGATCTGCTGTCCAAGCTGGTTGAATATTTTTACAGTGATATCCGTTTGTTCCGTATCGATATTTACGATTGTATTTGTCGGATTCGGATAAACCGTGAAACGGGCTTTAGCGGTTTCGTGCAGGCCTAAATTAGTACCTTGTTTGAAACATCTCACTGCCGATCCCTGACCACGTGGTCCTCCGGCAGACGGGTTGATTATCGCACTGCTGAAATAGAAGTATTTCGCTCCGATACTGCTTGTGGTACTGCTCCAGTAATAACCTCTTTGTCCTTTATAGTTAGCATTTCCGCTGGTATCTCTGTTTCCGCCTACGGTTAGTTTTAAATTACTGTCATACGCTTTTCCGGGTGATGTAATCACTTCTTTCACGGCAATTTCTTCCCATTCTGTTTGTGTTGGCAATCGCCATCCGTTACCTAATGCTTTACAAGGGTCACAACCTTTTGTGCTGGTTGCTGCTGCCGGTGTTGCGGCAGTCCATTCGTCCGTCAAAATGTTACCGTTCCACCATGCCGGTCCGGATGTAAAGAAGTTCGGGTTTCCGGTTCCGATTCCTGAAGGATTGTTTGCTGCCGGCGATAAAACCGTTGAAGAAGTTCTCAATTGGTGTCCATCGTCCCAACGTCCCCATTGGAATAAATCTCCAAAAGAGTTTTCATCGGTAGAGGAAGTTGCTACAGCAGGCGTTCCTAAGTTTTGCTGTAGCCAGATGTTTCTGTCGGCACCTCTAACGGTAGTATAGGTAACCGTATTGCCCTGGTAAGTAAACGTTATGCAGCCTAATGATCCTACCGGTTCTGCCGGTTCCTGGCAAACCACAGCGCTTTCAATGGCAATACTGTAATCTTCTGTTTGCCCGGCTCTTAATGTGGTGTCACAAGGATCGTTAATGGTGTTTGGCGCAGCTGGATTGCTCAAAGCCGCTACATTCGTATTCTTGATAATTCTCATTTTCGTAGTTCCGGTTGCGGCATTCGCCGGAATAGCAATATTGGCCGTTAGGGTATTGGCATTTGCCGGATTTGCCGGAGCAAGCTGGCCAATATAGAAACCTTCGCCGGCATCATTAAAGTTGCCGTTCTGGTTGAAATCGATATATACCATTACATCGCTCGGGAAAGAACTGGATGGTCCTTTTACTGCGATAGGATAGGTTTGTCCTTTGATAACCGGTGTGCTGATGTTGGTAAAATCTTCATATACCGGTGTTGTTCCCGATTGGAAAGGAGAAGTATTGTTAATCGTACCGAATGTAACATTGGTAATCATATTACTGTCGGCATTGTATTGGAATACCGGAGTACAGTCCTGAACGGAATTGTTGGTGTACAGGATCGATTTTGCCAGATCATTGTCTTCATACCCCATGATAAACAAATCGGTATCGCCGTCATTGTCATAGTCAAAGCATAAAGCGCGGGACATGGTTAAAGGATTCAGCGGAGCAGCGTTTGTAACATCCTGGCTGAATGTTCCGTCGCCGTTGTTTTTGTATAAAGCCAGTTTGTTGTCTCCGTCAGCATTGGAACCCATGGTAAAGATGTCCAGAAGACCGTCGTTGTTGTAGTCAATAAAGCGGGAGCTGCCGTAATAAGTTCCTAAGAAAGAGGAGCCAATTGGTGCAAAATGTGCGGCTCCGTCGTTTAAATATGCGTGAAGTATCGGTTCGAACGTGTCGCTCATTCCGGATAATAAGATATCTAAATGACCGTCGCCGTTAATGTCTGCGGTATCAATTGAAGAGAAATAAACCGAGTTTAAACTGCTGTTATGGCTGGTAAACTGACCATTTCCCTGATTGATGTATAGTTTTGTTTCCGGTACATAGGCTGTGCTGTATCCGGTTACCAATATGTCTGGTAATCCGTCTGAATTAGCATCGAATATTTTGGTTGCGCTAAAGTTTGTTCCTAATAAATTGATGTTTGACGGTTCGAAAACACCGGTATTTCCGGTCTGGAAGTACACTTTGGTAACACTGTCTGTATCGTTGATACCGTTCACCAGTATGTCCATGTGACCATCCTGATTCAGGTCGGCTAATCCGATAGAACCGTAATTGGTAGGAACTATGGAAGGTATTGCTACTTTGCTGAATGTGTTGTTACCGTTGCCATAGTAAATTTCAAAAACCTGGGTTTCGTTAATAGACTCGGTACCGGTAATGGCAAAGTCAAGGTGTCCGTCGTTATTGATATCGCCAACAGCCACTGCAGAATACATTATTGGCGTAAAATTGTTTGCCGTATTCATTACAAATCCGTCAGGACCCAATTCGTATAAGGCTGTAAAGCTGTCATAACCGGGTAAGGCACCCGTTACCAGCATTTCTTTTTTACCGTCACCGTTAAAGTCGGCTGCCACGCAGTCACCATAAAATACTCCGGTAAACACAGCACTGTTTTGCGTTAATAACTGTGCTTTACAATCCAGCTGGGAAAGGAAAACAACAGTAAAGAGTAAGTATATTTTCTTCATAAATCATTTAATTAAGTCTTTGCAAATTTATTTATTTAGATTAAATAAAAATAACAGAAGCCGTTTTTTAGTTTTTTGTGATAATATTGGAAATATATTTTTGGGATGCGGAATTATTTAACGGTTAGATTGTATTCTGAATAAAATTATAGGTTAATATTTTTGGTTTGGTTGGATTGGGCAGGAACGGATTGTATAAAAAAACCAGAGCATTTTGCTCTGGTTGTATCGTTTGTATTGAAAAGTGTGTGCTTAGAAGGAAAGCTGAATGCCCAATCCGTTGCCATTGGCAATAATAGCAGAAGATTCGATAAAACCCTGGTTTTGATTTTTTAGGTCTGTATTCATCATATCCACGGCTTTTTTTACTTTTTTGGTATAGCCTATTTTTATCGGGATGGCCACAATTATGGCGGCCAGACCAATGGCGGCTACTGTGAACTTTTGTTTTTCTTTTTCAACGGTAGTGACTTGCCCGGCACCAAAATTATGCTGGGTCACTTTAGAATCGCTGTCGGTGGTAAGATTGTACAAAAGGTTTCCGGCAATCATTCCGGATCCGGCAGCAATCAGGATGTTTCCGAATGTTTTTTTATTTCTTCCGGCATTATACAGTTTTAATGCTTCTGCATTGGTCTGCATCAGGCTGCGGACTTCACTTGTGGTCAGGCGCTGGTTGCCGGCATTGAAAACACGTCCTCTGGACTGTGCGGTCAATACTTCTTGCGAATAGGCTGAAGTCAGGCTAAAAGCAAAAAGTAAAAATAGGATTTTTCTCATTTTGTAAGGTTTGCGGCAAAAATAATCATTTTGGCTTATGCTGATTAATCAGTTTGATTTTTGTTAAAACAAAATGTATATTGATAGTCTCTTTGCGGGTATTTTGATAAGTCCGGAGTAATGACAGGGTATAGTTAAAATATTGCTAATATAAAACCAAGAGTAAGGGCATTCTTTGTTACTTTGTTTATTAATTTATGATGATGCGTTTAGTTTTTATAGGGATAATTTTACTACTGGTTGAGCTGTATGCTTTCCAGGCATTTAAAACAATTACAAAAGAGCGATGGATACTGATTGCTTATCAGGTGATAAGCCTGCTGATTTTTGTGTATCTGATTTACTCCTTCAGCCAGTTTGATAAAAGAACAGGGCAGAACAGACAGACGCTCTTTACGATGGGACTGCTTTTGATAACGCTTTTACCCAAACTGCTGATCGCGATCATATTATTAGGAGAAGATATTTTCCGTATGTTCGCCACCGTGATCAACTACTTCACTCAGGTTGACAATATAAAAGAAGCCATTCCGGAAAGAAGAAAGTTTGTAAGCCAGGTTGCCATTATGGTAGCGCTGATTCCTTTCAGCTCTTTGCTGTATGGTATGACGAAAGGGAAATACAATTTCAAGGTGATCCGTCAGACGATATTTTTCCCGGATCTTCCGGATAGTTTTGACGGGACTACGATCACGCAAATTTCGGATGTGCACAGCGGCAGTTTTGATAATCCTGAAAAAATCAGTTATGCGATCGATCTGATAAACGAGCAGCAATCGGATATTGTCCTGTTTACCGGGGATATTGTGAATACACATGCCGAAGAAATGCATCCGTGGATTGAGACTTTCCGGAAAATTAAAACACCGGCATTAGGGAAATATTCCGTTTTGGGGAACCATGATTACGGGGAATATGTTGACTGGCCTTCGCAAAAAGCCAAAGATGAAAATTTCAAGGCGATTAAGGATTTACACCGTCAAATTGATTTCAGGCTGTTGCTTAATGAAAATGTAAAAATCAAAAAAGGTTCCGATGAAATAGCGCTTGTTGGTGTTGAAAACTGGGGTGTAAAGTTCAAACAGGCGGGCGATTTAAACAAAGCTTCGGAAGGATTGGTAAAAGAGGACTTTAAAATTCTGATGAGCCATGATCCGTCGCATTGGGATGCCGAGGTGAAACAGCACGACAAGCATTTCCATTTAACGCTGAGCGGACACACGCACGGTTTGCAGTTCGGAATTGAAATTCCGGGTATAATTAAATGGAGTCCAATTGAATACGTTTACAAACAATGGGCCGGATTGTATGAAGAGGTTGGTAAATATGTTTATGTGAACCGCGGATTCGGATTCCACGCCTATCCGGGACGGGTTGGCATCTGGCCGGAAATAACGGTTATCGAACTAAAAAAAGGCGAAAAAGTAGCGTAATTCGTTAAAAATGCTACATTTGTATAGATAATAGATTGTAAAAGTATCTTTAAAGTATATTAAACTTGTAAGCTATGTCAAAATTTGGAGAACTTATCAATGCACAAGTACCAGTGCTGATTGATTTTTATACGGACTGGAACGAACCTTCTGTTTCGATGCATCCGGTTATCAGAGATGTTGCGGCCGCTTTGGGTGATAAAGCCAAAGTGATTAAAATTGATATCGATAAAAACCAGGAACTGGCAGAAGCGCTACGTATTAAAGGACTACCGACTTTAATGATTTATAAAGACGGACAGATGGTATGGAGACAATCCGGAGAGCTGGATGCCAATACGATCATTGCGCTGGTTCAGGAGCAATACTAATTTAATACACCAAATTCAAATCCTTTTTCTTTTAAAAGCTGTATGGCTTTTGGCAGCGTATGTTCGAGGTTTTTAAAAGCCTTTACGCTATCGTGAAATACGACTATACTTCCCGGTGTCGTGTTTTTAACTACATTTTCAAGACATTGTTCCGGTGTAATGGTCTTGTCAAAGTCCATGCTGATCACATCCCACATGATTATTTTGTAGCCTGATTTTCGCAATTGGCGCGATTGTAACGGCTTTATTTTGCCATAAGGCGGTCTGAACAGGCAGGAGGCTGTTTTGCTGCCGGAATGCTTTAGTATGGCTTTACGGCAGGCTTCCGTGTTTTCAATATATTCCGACTGTTTTGTTTGCCATCCTTTCAGGTGGTTGTAGGTATGGTTACCAATCGTGTGCCCGTGAGCGATGAGCTTCCTGAAAATATCAGGATGTTTATCGATGTTGTTGCCAATGCAAAAAAAGGTGGCCTTGATGTGGTGTTCCTGTAAAACGGCTAAAACCCATTCCGTTATTTCGGGAGTAGGTCCGTCGTCGAAAGTAAGGTATATCCTGTTCTTTGTATTCGGGACATCCCAAACCTGATTAAAGAAAATGGCTTTTATAAAGCGGTTCGTTTTTATCCAGAAACTCATTGTAATGACGGTATAAAAGCAATATGCCAATGAATCTCATTGGCATATTGTATCGGGTTGTTATTCCATGTCTCTTGCGAAACGTTCAAACATTTTGTTATAACTGTTGAATTTGACTTTGTTGGTTTCGTAAAACGGTTTGTCATATTGTTTCATGATGTCCAGAAGCGCACGGTATCTTTCGATGTCGGTAACGATGTCTACATACATATCGTTTTGTTCGGCACTCTTTAATCCTTTATAGTAACGGATGTTTTCCTGGTATTTCCCGGCTAACCTGGTTAAGATCGCACGGGCTTTATTCACTTCTCCGATTTCATAATACCCGGAAGCGAAAGGTTCTACGAACGTATAGAATCCGAATTCGTCAATCGGCATTTTAGCCATTGCTAAATCGATAATATTTTTCGCTTTATCCTTTTTGCCTTCTGCGATTAACTTCTCTGTTAAACGGGCTAAATTCGTGCGGTAGGAAATACTGTTTTTACGGGTTTCAGGATCGTGGTAGATTTTCGGATCACCACTGTTGCCCCAATCCCATGACATTACAATTTTGTACATTTTTTCCGTATCGATATTACCCATATCCAGCGGACTTCCGTTTTTCGGTATCGGTGTTTTTACCGGAACCAGTTTGTACACCATTCCATCCAGCTGCAGGTAATCTTTCATCCAGATATAATCGTCGTCACCAAAACTACCGCCTGTAAAATAGATAGGGCGTTTCCAGTTGTTGTTGTAAACCAGATCCAGCATCATTAAACGGTTAATGTATAAAGCACTGCCTTCGATATCCACATCAATTGCCGAAACAATAGAATCGTTTAACTGTGGCGCTACCACTTTGTTTTTAATAACGGTTTCCTTGTTAACCGGAATACTGATTTTATTGGTAGGGTAGAAGTGGATCTTTTGTCCGCTTCTTGGAATTGTAAACAGCGTTCGCTCATCGTCACTCTTAATAAAGTCAATGAACTGTTTGATGTCGATGCGTTCTTTTGTTAATTCCTGGAAGAACATATAATCGCGTTTTCCTTTTACATATTGGTCGTGTGTGAACGAAATAGGCAGCGGATCGGAATTATATGCTTTCGATTTCATCTGGTCGATGTACCAGTCTTGTGTGAAAAGCTGGGTGTTTACGATCCTCACATCTGTTCGGTAGCCTTCGATTTCCTGAGCATACCAAAGCGGGAAGGTATCGTTGTCACCAATGGTGAATAAAATCGCATTCGGTTCGCAGGAATCCAGGTAGGCTTTAGCCATTGCTACAGCCGTATAACGGTTCGAACGGTCGTGATCGTCCCAGTTTTCTTTGGCCATTAAAACCGGAGCCGCCAGTAAACAGGCAGTTATCACAACCGGTCCTGCAATTTTTGGCTGTAAATAATTTTTGATTCCGTCGTATATCGCATAAACCCCGAATCCTAACCACATGGCAAAGATGTAGAAAGAGCCTACCAGCGCATAATCTCTTTCACGCGGTTCAAACGGTCTTTCGTTCAGGAATACTTTTAGTGCTAAACTGGTGAATAAGAATAAAACCAGTAATACATAGAAGCTTTTAAGATCTTTTTTGGCATGGAAAATCATACCGATAACGGCTAAGATAAAAGGAAGGAAATAATAGGTATTTCTTGCCTTGTTGTTTAATACATCTGCAGGAAGATTGTCCTGAGAGCCTAAACGGATTTCGTCTATAAACTTGATACCGCTCAGCCAGTTTCCGTTTTGGGTGTCATATTTACCCTGGATGTCGTTTTGACGACCGGTAAAGTTCCACATTAAGTAACGCCAGTACATATAACCAAACTGGTATTCGAACATGAATTTCATGTTGTCAACAAAGGACGGTTTTTCGATGATAAGGTATTCGCCGTAAGATTTTAAGAATTTATCATATTCTTCAATCCCTAATTTCCCGGAACTGTAAGCGTTACGGAACTCGGCTACGACCTGTACCAGTTCGTCTTCATGGGAATATTCCGGGTTGATGGTGAATTTTACAGGCTGTGTAAAAGTCATGTAGTTCACCGCATTGTCCGGACTCCACATTCTTGGCAGGAAGCCTTTCTGGGTGTCGCTGGTATTTTGTCGGGCATTAACATAGTTGTTTACAATTTTGTAGGTGCCGGTTTTATAATCTCTTTCGTAGTTTGGTTTTTCGTCTTCATACGGTTTGTCTTCGTCCAGTCCTACATAGGCTTCGGTAAACAATGGGCCGTAGAATGTTTTTTGTTCTCCGTACTGCTCACGGTTGTAATAGGCTAAAACCTCTGCAGCATCCGAAGGTCTGTTTTCGTTAATAACCACATTGGCATTGGCACGAATGGGCAGCATTAACCAGGTAGAGAATCCGATTAAAACGAATAATACACAAAGTAATAAGGTATTGTAAAGCGGTTTTTCCTTCTTTTTTGTATAACGCAATCCGAAATAGAAGAAAAGAACGATTAAGATGACTGCGAAAATGGTTCCGGAGTTAAACGGCAATCCTAAAGAATTTACCATGAAAATCTCCATTTTTCCGAAGAAAGCCAGTGTGTACGGTAACAGGAACTTAAAGACAAAGAATAAGATTACCACAATTACCACATTGGCAATGATGAAGTTCTTTATGGTAACGGTTTTGTAATTTTTAAAATAATACAGTAATCCTAAAGACGGAATGGTTAATAAAGCCATGAAGTGGACACCAAAAGAAAGTCCGATCATTAGCGAAATCAATAAAAGCCATCTGTTTCCTCTCGGGCTGTGCATGTCTTCTTCCCATCGCAAGCCAAGCCAGAACAATACTGCAATGAACAGTGATGCCATGGCGTAAACCTCTGCTTCGGCAGCACTAAACCAGAAACTGTCTGAAAAGGTAAAGGCAAGGGAACCGACAAAAGCACTTCCTAAAACAACGATTGCATTGTTTTTGTCAAACTCGGTAAAGCCGGAAACAATTTTCTTTAAAAGGATGGTCATTGACCAAAACATGAATAAAATAGTGAAAGCACTCGAAAAAACAGACATCATGTTCACCATTAAAGCGACCTTTTGAGGGCTTGTTGCGAACATCGCGAAGAAAGCACCGATCATTTGAAATAACGGAGCTCCCGGCGGGTGACCTACTTCCAGTTTTGCAGAAGTAGCAATGTATTCACCGCAATCCCAGAAACTTAACGAGGGTTCAACGGTTAGCGAATAAGTAATTAAGGCAATTGCAAATGTTGACCATCCTAAGATCGTGTTCCATTTTTTAAAGTTAAATGTTACCATATATACTTGTCTATTTTTTCGGATTAATTTCTTTTACAAAGAAACTATTTTTTTGGAGAAAGAAAGCTGAAAATGTTTTTTTAATATTTTTTTATCAAAAATTTGGATTGTAAAAAAAATGTCCTACATTTGCACCCGGAAATCAGTAATGATGCCGGTTTTAGTGGCCTATGGTGTAATGGTAACACAGCTGATTTTGGTTCAGTCGTTCTAGGTTCGAGTCCTAGTAGGCCAACAAATAACCTCTCAATTTTGAGAGGTTATTTTGTTTTAAGGGGTGTGGGATTTGTGTGTTTTTGAAAGTGGATTTTCCGGGTTAAATTTTCCGGCTTTGTTTGGAGAATAAAAAAAATATTTTACATTTGCCCCTCTGAAAAAATCAATACTGATTTAGTGGCCTATGGTGTAATGGTAACACAGCTGATTTTGGTTCAGTCGTTCTAGGTTCGAGTCCTAGTAGGCCAACAAAAAAACCTCTCCGATCGGAGAGGTTTTTCTTTTAGGTATCTTTTGTTATATTTTGAAAGTTACTACCGGGCGTTTCGCGTGGTTTACCAGGTCTTCACTGATACTTCCGTTAAAGAAGTGGGAAATTCCTTTTCTTCCGTGTGTGCTGATTCCGATTAAGTCGGCATCAATGTTTTTGGCGAAGTGTAAAACACCTTTTTCAACGTTTACATCATTATAAATGTGTGTGCTGTAGTTGTTAATGCTGAAAGGAGTGATGAAATCAGCCATCATTTTTTCGGCAACAGCTGTAGATTTAAAGTTGTTTGGCGTGTTGACCATCAGTAGATGTATTTTAGCATTGAACTGATTGGCAAACTCCACTACTTTTTCGAACGGTTTTTTAACCTCGTCTGTAAAGTCGGAAGCGAAAACAAATTTGTCTACATTAAAATTGTCAGATTCTTTTTTGATTACCAGTACCGGAACTTCTGAATGACGTACCACTTTTTCGGTATTGGAACCAATGAACATTTCTTTGAAACCGCTGGCGCCATGAGAACCCATAACGATTAAGTCGATTTCGTTTTTATTGCTGATGTCCAGAACACCGTCAAAAGCTCTTTCCAGTTTGGTGATCTGTGTTACATTTATTCCGGATAAAATGGAAGAATTTGCGATTTCGTCTAGTCTTTCTTCTGCTTTCTTTTTGAAGAACATGATTTCAGGGATTTCGTGGCCGCTGCCAATAGCATCGCTTCCTTCATGTGGTAGTTCAAGCATGTGAAGTAAAACAATTTCTCCGTCGTTTTTTCTTGCAATTTGAGCGGCAACTTTTAGGGCGTATTCTGCATGATCGGAAAAATCAGTTGGTACTAAAATCTTTTTCATAATAAATAATTTGTAGTGATTTGCTGTGGTTTATTTGTTAAAATCTGTTTTATAAAGGTAGGAATTTAAATTACAATACACAATTGATTTTCAATATTTAAAAAATAACACTATATTTGCGCCGTTATTTATTAATGAACTAAATAATGAGGGGGCAATAAGTCCCCTCTTTTTATACTAATATGGCATTTAAAGAAAAAGTTAGCGCGTTGCTGAATGAGGGGTTGTCGCAGAAACCGTCTCTTTTTTTAATTGATTTGGCAATAACCGATTCTTATAAAATTATTGTAACTTTAGACGGTGATAACGGTGTTAGTCTTCAGGACTGTATTGATATTAGCCGTGCTATAGAGCATAATTTGGATCGCGAAGAACAGGATTTTTCATTGGAAGTAGCTTCTGCGGGAGCAACCAGTCCGTTGAAATTGCCAAGACAGTTCAGAAAGAATATCGGCAGAACGCTGAAAGTAACTACGGCTACCGAGAAAATCGAAGCCGCATTGACAGCAGCAACAGATGCGTTTATTGTTTTGGAATGGACAGCAAGAGAGCCAAAACAAATCGGGAAAGGTAAAGAAACAGTTCACAAAAAGGTAGAAATTCCTTATTCAGATATCAAGGAAGCAATTGTTATAATAACATTTTAAATAAAGAGTTTGCATGGAAAATATTGCATTAATCGAATCGTTTTCAGAGTTTAAAGACGATAAACTAATCGACAGAGTTACCTTAATGGCAATTTTAGAAGATGTGTTTAGAAATGCATTGAAAAAGAAATATGGTTCAGATGATAACTTCGATATTATTATAAATCCGGATAAAGGAGATATGGAAATATGGAGAAATCGTATTGTAGTTGCTGATGGAGAGGTGGAAGATTCAAATTCTGAAATTTCGTTATCGGAAGCGCGAAAAATTGAGCCTGATTTTGAGGTGGGAGAGGAAGTTTCTGAAGAAGTGAAATTAATTCAATTAGGAAGAAGAGCTATTTTAGCATTGCGTCAAAATCTGATTTCTAAAATTCATGAGCACGATAATACAAATCTTTACAAGCAATTTAAAGATTTAATCGGAGATATTTATACAGCAGAAGTACATCACGTGCGTCCAAAAGCAGTTATTTTGGTGGACGATGAAGGAAATGAAATTGTATTGCCAAAAGAAAAACAAATCCCTTCCGATTTCTTCCGTAAAGGAGATAACGTTAGAGGAATTATTGAGAATGTGGAGTTGAAAGGGAACAAGCCGCAAATCATTATGTCCAGAACTTCAGAGAAATTCCTGGAAAAATTATTTGAGCAGGAAATTCCGGAAGTTTTTGACGGTTTGATCACGGTTAAAAAAGTTGTGAGAATCCCGGGTGAAAAAGCGAAAGTTGCCGTAGATTCGTATGATGACAGAATTGATCCGGTTGGTGCCTGTGTGGGGATGAAAGGTTCCCGTATTCACGGTATCGTTCGTGAGCTTGGAAATGAAAATATTGATGTTATCAACTATACAACCAATACACAATTGTATATAACCAGAGCGCTTAGCCCGGCTAAAGTTTCTTCGGTTAAAATTGATGAAGAAGGTAAATCTGCAGAAGTGTTCTTGAAACTGGAAGAAGTTTCAAAAGCTATCGGACGTGGAGGACATAATATAAAACTGGCAGGATTACTAACAGGATATGAGCTGGATGTAATTCGTGAAGGTAATATTGCAGAGGAAGAGGACGATGTTGAATTAACAGAATTCTCAGATGAAATTGAAGGATGGGTAATCGAGGAGTTTGCTAAAATTGGATTGGATACTGCGAGAAGCATATTGAATCAGGATGTTGCCGATTTAGTGAGAAGAACTGACCTTGAAGAGGAAACAATTTTAGAAGTTATCAGAATTCTGAGAGAAGAGTTCGAAGAATAACCTAAGTATTACAACAAACAACAACAACACAACACGCATTACGATAATATTAAAAAGATTATATGTCTGAAGAAAGAGTAATAAGAATAAACAAGGTTTTAAGGGAATTAAACATTTCTCTGGATAGAGCTGTGGACTATTTGAAAGAAAAAGGGCATACCATTGAATCAAGTCCGAATGCTAAAATTTCTAATGAGGAATATTCTATCTTGTGCGGTCAATTCTCTGCTGATAAGGGTAAAAAAGTAGCTTCTCTGGAGGTGAGTGAAGAGAAAAAGAAAGAAAAAGAGGCATTACGTGTAGAAAGAGAGCGCGAGATTGAAGAGAAACGCAAACAAGAGGAAGAGAAACAACGTCAAGAAATCATTAAAGCAAAAGCCACATTGTCTGGTCCGAAAGCTATTGGTAAAATTGACCTGAATCCTAAAAAAGCTGAAGTTGTTACTGAAAAACCATCTTCAGAAGTAGTAGAGGAGAAAGTCTCAGTACCGGAAACGAAGCCTGTTGTTGTGGAGGAGAAACCTGTTGTTGAAGAGAAACCTGTTGAAAAAATAGAGGAAGTGAAACCTAAGGAAGAAGAGAAGAAGGTTATTCGTGAAGAAAAAGTTGTTAAAATCACTCCTGTAGAGAAACCTCAGGTTGAAAAAGCAGCAACTGCAGAGCCTGTAGTGGAAGAAGAGAGAATCGAAACACAGTACCAGAAATTAAGCGGTACTACGTTTACAGGTCAAACCATTGACCTTTCTCAGTTCAATAAACCGAAAAAGAAGAAAGAAGACTTTAAGAAAGACGGAAACAAGCCGAATACTGGTAACAACCAGAATGCCGGACAAGGTCAGGGTCAGAATTCGAACAATTCGAATAATAATAAGAACAAGAGAAAACGTATTCCGACCAAACCGGGAGCTCCGGGTACACCGGGCCAGGGTCAGGGCGGTAATAACAACCAGGGTGGTAACAATGCTAACAGACCGGGAGGACCAGGTAAATTTACGGCGAACAAGCCGTCATTCCAGAAAGGAAACCGTCCTGCTATCGTAGCAAAAGTTGAGCCAACGGAAGAAGAAGTTAAAAACCAGATCAAGGAGACTTTAGAAAGACTTCAGGGTAAAGGAAATAAATCGAAAGCGGCGAAGTACAGAAGAGACAAGAGAGATTCTCACCGTCAGAAATCGGATGACGAGCAAAGAGCTATCGAAGAAGGAAGCAAAGTACTGAAAGTAACAGAATTCGTTACGGTTGGTGAAATTGCAACCATGATGGATGTGCCAATTACCAAAGTTATCGGAACGTGTATGTCTTTGGGTATCATGGTAACCATGAACCAGAGATTGGATGCGGAAACGCTTTCTATCGTTGCAGACGAGTTTGGTTATGAGGTAGAATTCATTACCACGGATATTGAAGAAGCAATTGAAATTATTGAAGACAGACCGGAAGATCTGATCCACAGAGCGCCGATTGTTACGGTAATGGGTCACGTGGATCACGGTAAAACATCCTTATTGGATTACATTCGTAAAGCAAATGTTATTGCGGGTGAGTCCGGAGGTATTACGCAGCACATCGGAGCGTATGGTGTTCGATTAGACAACGGTCAGAAAATTACGTTCCTGGATACACCGGGTCACGAGGCCTTTACGGCGATGCGTGCCCGTGGAGCTCAGGTAACGGATATTGTAATTATCGTGATTGCGGCGGATGATGATATCATGCCACAAACAAAAGAGGCTATCAGCCATGCTCAGGCAGCAGGGGTACCTTTGATTTTTGCAATCAATAAAGTGGATAAACCAACGGCTAATCCTGAAAAAATTAAAGAAAAACTGGCAGGTATGAACTTGTTGGTTGAAGATTGGGGTGGAAAATACCAATCCCATGATATTTCTGCAAAAACAGGATTAGGAGTTAAAGAACTATTAGAAAAAGTATTATTAGAAGCTGAAATCTTAGATTTAAAAGCAAACCCTAATAAACCGGCTGTAGGTACAGTAGTAGAAGCATTCCTTGATAAAGGACGCGGATACGTTTCGACAGTATTGGTTCAGGCAGGTACTTTAAGAATCGGAGATTACGTATTGGCCGGTAAGCATCATGGTAAAGTGAAAGCGATGCATGATGAAAGAGGTCATAACGTTAAAGAGGCAGGTCCTTCAACCCCGATTTCTATTTTAGGTTTGGACGGAGCGCCGACAGCAGGTGATAAATTCAATGTTTTTGAAGACGAAAGAGAAGCGAAACAAATTGCTGCTAAGCGTACGCAATTAATGCGTGAGCAGTCTGTTCGTACTCAGAAACACATTACCCTTGCAGAAATCGGAAGACGTATTGCTTTAGGTCAGTTCAAGGAATTGAACATTATCCTAAAAGGAGACGTGGATGGTTCGGTAGAAGCCTTATCGGATTCCTTCTCTAAATTGTCTACAGAAGAAATTCAAATCAGAATTATTCACAAAGGAGTTGGAGCGATTACAGAATCGGACGTATTGTTAGCGTCTGCTTCCGATGCGATTATTATCGGATTTAACGTTCGTCCTTCCGGAAGTGCAAAACAATTGGCAGACAAGGAAGAAATCGATATCAGAAGCTACTCCATCATCTATGATGCAATTGATGATCTGAAAGATGCAATGGAAGGTATGTTGTCTCCGGAAATGAAAGAAGAAATTACCGGAACAGCTGAAATTCGTGAAACATTCAAGATTTCGAAAGTGGGAACTATTGCAGGATGTATGGTTACCGATGGTAAGATCTTCAGAAACTCTAAAATCCGCTTGATCCGTGAAGGCGTTGTAATTTACACTGGTGAATTGTCAACACTGAAACGTTTCAAAGACGATGTGAAAGAAGTTTCCAAAGGATACGATTGCGGTATGCAGATCAAAAACTACAATGATATCAGAGAATTGGATATTATTGAAGGATTCCAGCAAGTGGAAGTTAAAAAGAAACTGAAATAGTTGATTTTATAATAACGAGTTCTAAAATAGGCTGACTATTTTTGATTCTATAAATTTGATAAAAGTTCAAACATTTTTAAAATGTTTGAACTTTTTCTTTTTAAAGGATATTCGTTGTATTCTGTGCTGCTGATGCATTTGGTTTGGTGTAAGCATCAAACAACTCATGTGCGGCCTTAGTGGTTGTAAATCTCAATACTCTCCCGGGCGGGCTCTCCTGCTTGTTTGATGGCTTCACATTTATCCTATGGTCAGAACGCATCTTTCAATATTCCATTTTGACCCTTTCTGCTATAGCATTTTTATATGGGTTTGTGTTTTTATTCTTTTTTTGAAGAAATTTTAAGTAAAGTAAGTTTATGGATATCCACAAAACATACTCAAATTGTTTTTGAGGCATAATAATACTTATGCTATTTCCTATGCCATATAAGTGTAAATATGGGTGTTTTATACGCACTTATACTCAATTTTTGTTTTTTGTGGATTTCTGTAATTGTCATTACGATAAAATCGCAAGATTTGCAGTAATAAAATGTGGCAATATGAAGAATAGTAAATTACGCGCCTGCTTTCCTGTTTTAATTTTTATGCTGTTTGCTCTTTTTGGTTGTGAGCTGAACGAGGAAGTAATCCGTAGGGAAAACGATACGAATAAAATCAATATCAGGGAGGCATCACTTGAAAAACTGCTTCGTGAAAACAAATTTGTAAATGCCTATAATGCAGTTTATGCGAACAGAGAGAAATCCCGTACGGTAATGGAAGGGCAGTATAATTTTACAATTGTACCACACGGTGCGAAAGTCATTGAAGATGGCAGTAAAACTTCTTATACGTTTAAGATTACAAGAGAAATCTCTAACCCGGACTATTTTGAAAACCTTGTAATTAACGTAGACAGTTTAGGACAACCAAGTGCCTATATCCTAAAGTACACACCAAGTGAACCATTATCTCTGAGCGCTCACGGTTCATTTGCATTCAAAGGGCAGGTAAAAATTACGCCGATTGTTTATAATGCTTCGGAAATGGATAAAACCACCATTTGTGTAACCGCACAAATATTGATGTGCGACCAGGCGTGGAGTCCGGACAACACCGGTGTACACGTTGCTACCAATGAATGTAATGACCAGAACCATTTATTTTACTCTCCGGTTACGACTTGTTATACTACTAATGGCGATATTGGCGGCGGCGGCGATGGTGATCCGGGGGTAACTGTTCCTATTGGTGACGATGGCGGCGGCAGTGGCGGCGGTGGCGGAGACGGTGATCCTTCAACAGGAGGGGGACTTACACCTCCTAATCATTGCCCGCGATGTCCTGTTTTTGTGACCACGCCAGTTGAGGAATGGGTAGAGCCGCCTTTGCATTGTGACAAATTAAAAGGGCTTTTAAAAAGTGCAGCCGTTAAAAATGCTATTCGTGCCCTGAATAGTGAACAGGTTTTTGGCGGCACTAAAGAAAAAGGCTATAACCTGGCGCTAAACCCGCAAAATAAACTAATAGCAACCGAAGTGCCTTATCAGAGTACAGGAGAGAGTTCTGTTCGGTATTCTCAGTCTGCCATGCTTTTTGGAGGGATACATTGTCATCTCCGTAGCCATGCTCCCATGTTTTCTCATGACGATGTTGCTATACTAAGTGGTTTTTATACCCGTCATAATTTTATAGGGAATAATGGAGTTGCAGATCCAACGATTCCAGTACATATTGTAGTAACTAATCAAGGAATTTATGCTATCAGTGCAGATGATCATGTTAGTATACAAAAGTTATTAGATATTTATTCGAATAAAGATTCAAGAAAGAAATTTATTAACGATATTGGAAAAAGATATGATAAATTAGCTGATGAAAATACATTATTACCTATAGGTTATTTACAGAATTATCAGAAAACTTTTTTAGAATTTTTAAAAGAAAATGATTTGAATATATCATTATATAATGCCAATGATGATTTAACTGGTTGGACTAAATTATCTCTTAATAATGATTCGAATACCAACACCAACGAACCTATAATAAAGACTAACTGTAATTAAATTATCATGAAAAATATATTTGTATTTACTGTTTATTTTTTTATTGCTATTTCATGCAAGGCGCAAACCATCGTACCTCTTTCACAAGATCATAGTGATATGTATCATAAATCGAATACTTACACTAAAGATGTTGATAATGAATTTGATAAATATACAGGTACATGGAAGTTTCAACAAGGGAATACGACTTTAACTATTGTGTTTAAGAAAATTATTTTTGACTACTACCAAAAGAAAAATTATTACGAGGACTTACTGATTGGAGAATATAAATATATAGAAAATGGAATAGAGAAAGTTAATACTTTAAGTATCCTTAGCAATCCTCCATCAACCACGGGAGGATATAATATATATGGGAATCGTATTGTCCATAGGGGAGTATATCCACAATGTCCTGAGTGCCTTTTAAATGAAAAACGAGTTATTCTTTTTATAAATGATTCTGAACGAGAGTATTTGGATAATGCAATTGTATTACGCTATAAAAATGAAAATGGTGTTGAAAAGATAATTGCAAAAATCTTTAAAAACGGTACTTCATTTATGCCACCTGATAACGCTCCTGATGAAATGCGGCTTCCATACGGTGAATATGTTTTGATAAAACAACCGTAATGAAAAATATATTTATAATAACGATTTTATTATTATCAATTTCCGGTTGTTCACAAACTTTACCTTTATATCTGGCACACAGCCAGGAATCTGGAAAATACTACAAAGATATAGATAATGACCTGAATAAATTTCAGGGAACGTGGAAGTACACTAATGGTTCAACTTCATTAACCATTGTACTGAGAAAAAAAACACAGGTGGTTAATCCTTTCCGCAACTTTACAACAGATATGCTCATTGGTGAGTATAGCTATATTCACAATGGTATTCAGCAGACCAATACCATAAGTTTAATGGAAGCAAATTCGGCGGACTATGGTAATAATAACATCTACGGGACAACATTAGGTAAATGTGATGAATGTCCTGCAGGCGCAAAAAACTTGGTATTTCTATTTTTTAATGACCCGGTCGTAAGTTATTTAAACTCTCAAATGAGTGTAAAGTATTTTATCGAAAATGGTGTTGAAAAAATAAAAATCGGGCTAAAACCAGATACTTATGTTCATACAGGAGAATTACCAGCAATGCCGGCCGGATATGAGCCCGTACCTATTGATAAATACACTTTGATAAAACAGCCATAGGCTGTCTTATTTGAAATGTCCATCTTAAACTATGTCTAAATCTAAATAAACTCCTGTTCAGTTTGTCCAAAAGATTTGAGAAAGAACTGGCTGATGAGAAGCTTAAGAATAAGATTCTTAACGCCTTGATAGCTATATCGGATATTCTGTAGGATACTCAGATCCGAAAAAAGTTTTCTCCCAAACCATCTTCCTGCTCCGGGATGGAATCGGGATGTATGAGGGTAGTGCTGGTTTAACGGTTAGTGATTTAGCCGGTACTAATTTTAAATGGGGTGAATTGTCAATAAGCAAAGGGAAAATAGCAAACAAGCCATATCCATAATAGAAAGATTTTGTACTTTTTTAAAATGAAAAAATGAAAAAATACTTATATAGTTCAATAGCAGGTATGATCACTTTTTACGGGTGCGCTCAAAGCCCGGTGATTGATAGATTTGAGGGCATGACTATTGGTAAAGTTGAAAACGCGTATTATAAGGACGTTAATGGCTTATTGAATCAATACGTCGGAACCTGGATTTATTCTAACGGTAATACGACGCTCAAAATTGTTTTTATTAAAAAGCCGATGGTGTATGTGTCAAGTTTTAAAAACTATTATGAGGATTATTTAGTCGGAGAATTTCAATACATAGAAAATGGAATTGAAAAAGTGAACACATTAACTAATTTAGGTAATTCTTATTCAGATATTATGGACTATAATTTGTTCTCTGTGGCTATGATGGAAAAGGGTTCATACCCTTTATGTCCGGAATGCGGGGAGAATGAAAAGCGGCTGTTAATGTTTTTTAATGAGCCCTCACGTAGAAATATTTGGAGCGGGATAAGTAATAATTTTGTGATCAGAAAATTTGTTGAAAACGGACAGGAAAAACTAAAAGTACAATTTGTCTATACCGGACACGGTCTTGAAACATTAAACACAATGGATGGTCCTTCAACAAACATAAATAGCTTTAGTGTTCCTTATGGAGAGTATATTTTAGTAAAACAACCGTAATGAAAACTATATTCACAATCCTGTTGGTATCTTTCCTTTTTTCCTGTAAAGCACAGGTTGTAGTGCCAATTGCCGAAGATAGCGATGTGGCATATACCAGTGGTACTTATAATAAAGATGTTGATAATGATTTCATTAAATATATTGGTACATGGAAATACCAAAACGGAAATACATCACTTACAATTTCTTTTGCCAAAATAACATTCGAGTACTTCGAATATAAAAATTACTATCAGGATTTGTTAGTTGGTGAATACAAATACATCAACAACGGGACTGAAATCATAAACACATTATCATTACTTGCTGATAATTCGCTAAGTGGCGACGATCATAGTATTTCCGGAAATTTGATTTGGACAAAAAATCTATACCCTGTATGTAGTGATTGTGCGGAGAATGAACGTCGTATTAAGCTTTCAATTTATGACCCTGAAAGAAGATATTTAAGCAGCTCTGTTATTTTGCGATATAAAAATGACAATGGAACCGAAAAAATAATAGCCAAAATATATAAGAGTGATAATTCTATCATGCAACCAGAAGGCTCTCCTGATGAAATGCGTATTCCTTATGGAGAATATGTTCTGATAAAACAACCGTAATGAAAACTATACTCACAATACTGTTAGTCTCTTTCCTTTTATCCTGTAAAGCACAGGCTATAGAGTGGTACTTATAATAAAGATGTTGATAATGATTTTACTAAATATATAAAAGAACAGTAAATGGTAAATAAAGAAACCTGGATAGAAGGAGATACACTTTTTTACAAAGATCATAGCAGCATTGAAAAAGCAAATATTAATTCACTAAAATATGCTTATGTACAGGTTTTAGGAAATATAGCCTTTCTGTTTGTTGTTGCAGATTATCAACACTATATATCCACTGAATTACAGGGATTTGAAGAGGTGTATCGCGAACTGTCAGATCGGTTTTGTTTTGATGACAAAACCTTTTTTGCAGTATGCAAAGCAAGAAAAGAAGATGAGAAAGTAAAAATCTGGGCAAAAAAAATGCCTCAAAATTATCAGATTCTGGACGAATATCCGGATGATGGTGATTCTGGCTACGAAGTATATGCAGCGCCCAAACAGATGATATCCTGGGATACTACTTACGAGCAATTGGAAGCATCGGGTTGTGTCGCAGTTTATTTTGCCGATTACGGCACTAAATATTTAAGATTCAAATATCCGGTTAGAATAGAAGGTATTCTTATCGATCAATTAGAAGTATATGCAGGCAACGCCAGTACTAATCGCCCTGTGCAGGAGTTTTTCGTAGACCTGTATGATGCAACCAATACCGATGAGAGCTATAAAAAACTACGCAGACTCTGGATCGGTGACGATGTTGATATTGATCAATACGGCTATGAAAGAGAAGACCAGTGTTATCTGCAATTTGCTTTGGCAAAAGGTATAGATGTTTCTATTTGTTATACCTACGATAAAGGCTCTGCTTATGACGATGGCAGTACATCGCTTCATTTTTATAACAAACGGGAATACAGGTATTTTTTGGAAAATAAAGAGTATGAAGAAGTAATGGAAATATCCGGATTAATATCCTTCCATAATAAATTGGATCTGAAAGTCAGGTATATTGATGATGATGACGTTAAACATATTCCACAAAAAGTAAAAGCATTACTGAAAGAGAAAAGTGGTATCTGGCTCGATAGTGCTAATAATAAAATCGGATTTGCAGGAATAGATACTGCATTGATTCTGGACCTTGAAAAAATTGAATATTTTACATTTCAGAATGTTCTTCCTGCAAAAGGATCCGGATATGCAGTTTTTATTGTTCATCTTAAAACAGAAAATTATCGGGACATTTTTATTGACGACACTTATTTCTTTGATCCGTTTGCTAAGCAATTGAAGCAAATGACGAAAAAGCCGGTTAAAGTCCCTGAAGCAGATTATAACTGTTAAAACCATACATGACCTCATTGGGGTTTATCTGTACAAACACCTAAGGTTATGCATTAAAAAAACCAGCCGGGAAATCCTGACTGGTTACTGTAAATGGTATTGTAAAACATATCAGCCTGTTTTAGACTGGTCATTATTTATTCGGACGTATTAAAAGAGCGTTCGGGTATTTCTTTTTAATGTCGTTAAGGTTCTTTTCGGCCTCTATGCGGGTCTTAAAGCTGCCAATCCATACTTTGTAGGTTGGATTGTTATAAACGATGGTACCGTCTATATTCCGGAATTCTTTTCTGAAACTCGCCAGTGTTTTTTTGGCTTCTTCATTAGTGCCGTAAAAAATTTGAATTTTATAACGATCGTTAACGGTTATAGAGGAATTGATTTTTCTTTTCTCATTCAGGAGTTGCTCAAATTTCTGGTCCTGATCAATGTTAATTTTTGCGGTCTGCGCGTTGGAAGTGTATCCTAAAAATAGTGCTATTAAAGGAAGGAAGTGGTTTTTGTTTACTCTTAAGATTCTCATAATGAAGTCTGTTTACTGCAAAAATACAATTATATAATTAAAAGAATTTTCTCAGGTTTATTTAGAATGGGTATAAATTACAATTAAGACAAATTTAAGGTTTTTAGAATAATACATAAGTCGTATTTTTGTCGGAGTTTATAAATAAGGTATTTATTTATCTGAAATTAGGTTTCTGATAAAATCATGCCAAATTTAGTTGATAATCATTTTAACTATGAAAAAAGTGGGTAACCATAAATCGTTTTCAAAGATTTTATTGTTCAGTTTAGCATTTGTGCTATCTTTTTCTTTTACCTCAAAAGCTCAGGATGCGGCTGCAGGTAAAGCGCTTTTTAATTCTAACTGTGCCGCTTGTCATAAGCTGGACGCAAAAATGACGGGGCCTGCGCTTCGTAATGTTGCGGAAAAATATGATAAAGCCTGGTTGCATAAATGGATTAAAAACAGTCCGGAATTAATCAAATCAGGTGATGCTAAGGCTATCAAAGTGTTTGAAGAAAATGGAAAAGTAGCGATGACTGCTTTCCCTCAATTGTCAGATGCGGATATTGATAATATCTTAGCGTATACTTCTCAGCCTAAAGAAGAGCCTAAAGCGGCTGCTACAACAGCAGGAGCTACGGGAGCTGCTCAGGAAGGCGGAGTTTCTAACAATCTGGTTTTAGGAGTATTGGGTGTAGTATTGGCTATGTTGGTAGCGATGTTGCTGTTTGTTAAGAATGTGCTTAACAAGATTGCAAAAGCTAACGGTGTAGAGCTGCCGGTAAAAGAAAAATCAATTCCATTATGGATTGCTTTTGCCAGAAACCAGTTCTTAGTGCTTGTTTCTGTAATACTTATGCTTTTGGTAGGGGCTTACTTTATCTACGGATATTTAATGCAGGTAGGTGTAGACCAGGGGTATGAGCCGATTCAGCCAATCCATTTCTCTCACAAAATTCACGCTGGTGATAACGGTATTGATTGTAAATACTGTCACTCTTCTGCCAGAGTAAGTAAAACTTCAGGTATTCCTTCGTTGAATGTTTGTATGAACTGTCATAAAAACATTAATGAATTCCAGGGGGATGCAGATTCTACTTATGTGGATCATACAAAAGAATTCTATACTGCTGAAATTCAAAAACTTTACGATGCGGTAGGTTGGGATAAAACAGCTCAAAAATATACAGGAAAAGTGAAACCTGTTAAATGGGTTCGTGTTCATAATCTTCCTGACTTTGTGTACTTCAATCACTCACAACACGTTTCTGTTGCTGGTCTTGAATGTCAAAAATGTCACGGTCCGGTTGAGACTATGGAAATTATGAGACAACATTCTCCGTTAACAATGGGATGGTGTGTGAACTGTCACAGAGAAACCAATGTTAAGGTTGAAGGTAACGAATACTACAAAAAAATACACGAAGAACTTTCTAAAAAATACGGTGTAGATAAATTGACTGCTGCACAAATGGGAGGTTTAGAGTGTGGTAAATGTCACTATTAATAAATAAATTAAGAAGCTAATATCTATATACAATGGCATCAAACAAAAAATACTGGAAAAGTGTTGAAGAACTAAACGAAAATAGTTCTATTGTTGAGACGCTAAGAAACAATGAGTTTGTTGAAGAAATTCCAACAGATGAATTTTTAGGAGATAAAGATACTTTATCGACTTCATCAACTACTCGTCGTGACTTTTTGAAATACGTAGGATTTTCTACAGCAGCAGCTTCTTTAGCTGCGTGTGAAGGTCCGGTAATCAAGTCTATTCCTTATGTAGTTCAACCTGAGGAAATCATCCCTGGTGTTGCAGATTTTTATGCAACTACTATCGCTGATGGTTTTGATTTTGCAAACATCCTGATCAAAACCCGCGAAGGTCGTCCTATTAAAGTAGAAAATAATAACTTACCAAATGCTATAACCGGTGCTAATGCAAGAGTTCACGCTTCTGTATTGTCGCTGTATGATAGTCTTCGTTTAAAGCAATCAAAAATTGCAGGTAAAGATGCTTCGTGGTCTGAAGTAGATACGAAAGTAAGAGCAGCTTTATCAGACGCAAAAGCTAAAGGTGGTCAGATCGTTCTTTTAACAGGAACTATGGCAAGCCCGTCAACAGATAAATTGATTGCTGATTTCATTGCAAAAAATCCAACGGCTAAACACGTTGTTTATGATGCAGTATCAAGCTCTGATGCTCTTGATGCTTTCCAAATGGTTTATGGAGAAAGAGCATTACCAAATTATGATTTCTCAAAAGCAGATGTTATTGTTTCTGTTGGTGCTGATATCTTAGGAGATTGGCAAGGTGGAGGATATGATGCAGGTTATGCAAAAGGACGTATTCCTAAAAACGGGAAAATGTCGAAACACATCCAGATTGAGGCAAACATGTCTTTAGCGGGTGCAAATGCAGACAAGCGTATTCCTTTGACTGTTACAGATCAAAAACTTGCTTTAGTAAAAATATTCAATGTAGTTACCGGTGCTTCTGTTGCAACTTCAAAAATTGCCAATGAAGAAGCGGTAATGAAAGCTGCTCAGCAATTAAAAGCTGCTGCAGGAAAAGGAGTTTTGGTTTCAGGATTGGACGATGTTAATGCACAATTATTAGTATTGGCTATTAACAGAGCTTTAAGTTCTGAAGCGTTCAACACGGCTGCAACCCGTTTAATCCGTAAAGGGGATGCTAAAGCGGTAGCGCAATTGGTTAACGATATGAAATCGGGAGCAGTTCATACTTTGATTATGAACGGTGTTAATCCGGTTTATACTTTACCAAATGCAAAAGACTTCTTGGAAGGACTTAATAAAGTAAAATTATCGGTTGCATTTTCATTAAAAGAAGATGAAACAGCTTCAAAATCAGCTGTCGCAGTTGCTGTGCCGCACTACCTGGAGTCCTGGGGTGATGTAACCATCGCCAAAGGTCACTACAGTATTACGCAGCCAACAATTCGTCCGTTGTTTGATACAAAACAATTCCAGGAAGCATTATTGTCCTGGACAGGAAATCCGGCTTCTTATTATGATTTCCTAAAAGCAACCAGCGCTGCTATCGCTACCGGAACAACCTGGAATAGCTTGGTACACGATGGTGTTTTTGTTTCGGAAGTAGCACCTCTTGCAGGTTCTGCTGCTGATTTCGGTTCTGCTGCCGGAAAATTAGCACAAGCTAAAAATGCTGGCGGATTAGAATTAGTATTGTATACTAAAACCGGAATGGGAGACGGGCAACAGGCAAATAACCCTTGGTTACAAGAGTTCCCGGATCCGATTACCCGTGTGTCTTGGGATAACTATGTAACAGTAGCTAAAAAAGATGCTGAAAAATTAGGATTGGTAAACTACAATGTTGCAAACGGAGGTTTGAACGGAAGTTATACAACTATTGAAGTTGCCGGTGTTAAGTTAGAAAACGTTCCTGTAATTATTCAACCAGGTCAGGCTGTTGGAACAATCGGAGTTGCTTTAGGTTATGGCCGTAAAGAAGCAATGAAACAGGAAATGCAGGTTGGGGTTAATGCTTATGCGCTTTATGCAGGTATGAAATCCGACCAGGTAGCTAAGGTTACTAAAGCTAACGGAGATCACGAGTTTGCTTGTGTTCAGTTACAAAAAACATTGATGGGTAGAGGTGATATCATCAAAGAAACTACCCTTGAAATATTCAATACTAAAGATGCTGCAGAGTGGAATATTGTTCCAATGGTATCTTTAGATCACAAAGAAACACCTGCAACTAAAGTAGATCTTTGGGATTCTTTCGACCGTTCTATCGGTCACCACTTTAACTTATCGATCGATTTGAATGCTTGTACAGGATGTGGAGCTTGCGTTATTGCTTGTCACGCTGAAAACAACGTTCCTGTTGTTGGTAAATCAGAGGTAAGAAGAAGCCGTGATATGCACTGGTTGCGTATTGACAGATACTACTCTTCTCAGGATACCTTCAAAGGTGATGTGGAGTTAAAAGAAGGTGCTTCCGGATTAATGAACTCTATCGATACTTTTACAGGTATGGAAGATCCGTCAGAAAATCCACAGGTAGCATTCCAGCCGGTAATGTGTCAGCACTGTAACCACGCACCTTGTGAAACAGTTTGTCCGGTAGCGGCAACATCACACGGTCGTCAGGGGCAAAACCACATGGCATACAACCGTTGCGTTGGTACTCGTTATTGTGCAAACAACTGTCCTTATAAAGTACGTCGTTTCAACTGGTTCTTATACAACAAGAACAGCGAATTCGATTACCACATGAATGACGATTTAGGTCGTATGGTATTGAACCCGGATGTTAACGTTCGTTCAAGAGGGGTAATGGAAAAATGTTCACTATGTATCCAAATGACTCAGGCTACTATCCTTAAAGCGAAACGCGAAGGCAGAGCAGTCGGTAAAGATGAATTTGATGTAGCTTGTTCTGCAGCTTGTTCAAGTGGTGCCATGATCTTTGGTGACGTAAATGATAAAGAAAGCAAAGTAGCTAAATTAGCTGAAGATGACAGAATGTATCATTTATTGGAGCACATCGGAACAAAACCAAATGTATTCTATCACGTAAAAGTTAGAAATACCTAAAAAAGTAAAATAAATTAATTAAGAATCAATATAAAGGATTATGTCGTCTCATTACGAAGCACCCATTAGAAAACCTTTGGTTATAGGTGATAAAACTTATCACGATGTAACAGTAGATGTGGCTAGACCGGTTGAAGGTAGAGCAAACAAACAATGGTGGATAGTTTTTTCTATCGCTTTAACAGCATTCCTTTGGGGAGTTGGCTGTATGACTTACACCATTACTACAGGTATCGGAACATGGGGATTAAATAAAACAGTAGGTTGGGCATGGGATATCACTAACTTCGTTTGGTGGGTTGGTATCGGTCACGCCGGAACTCTAATTTCTGCAGTATTATTGTTATTCCGTCAAAAGTGGAGAATGGCAATTAACCGTTCTGCGGAAGCGATGACTATCTTCTCGGTAGTACAAGCAGGTTTATTCCCAATTATTCACATGGGTCGTCCATGGTTAGGATACTGGGTATTACCAATCCCGAATCAGTTCGGATCTCTTTGGGTGAACTTTAACTCACCGTTACTTTGGGACGTATTCGCGATTTCAACGTATTTATCAGTATCATTGGTTTTCTGGTGGACTGGTTTATTACCTGACTTTGCCATGCTACGTGACAGAGCGGTAACACCTTTTACTAAAAGAGTTTATTCTATCCTGTCTTTCGGATGGAGCGGTAGAGCAAAAGACTGGCAACGTTTTGAAGAAGTATCTTTAGTATTAGCCGGATTAGCAACACCACTTGTACTTTCTGTACACACGATCGTATCCTTTGACTTTGCTACTTCAGTTATTCCTGGATGGCACACAACAATCTTACCTCCGTACTTCGTTGCAGGAGCGATTTTCTCCGGATTCGCAATGGTTAATACCTTGTTGATTATCATGAGAAAAGTTTCAAATCTTGAAGAATACATTACTGTTCAGCATATCGAATTAATGAATATCGTTGTAATGATTACCGGATCTATCGTAGGTATCGCGTATATTACAGAGTT